>NZ_JALAYA010000066.1:280-1251 GCF_026796395.1 Bacillus sp. T17B1 | reverse complement strand
TCCTTAACCGATTCGCAATAAGTTTCATTAAAAACGCCCTTGATATTTGATCAAGGACGCTCAAGCACAGTGGCTAGCATACGGTGGACGACTTCGTGATCAGACGGGTCATTTAAGCGGTAGTCTTTACCTGGAAGAGTATACAGATCCTTGGCGCCTACATATGTAATAGCCAGTGTGAGAACCCCTTTGTCATCACAGGTAGTGATCAGTTCCAGTTCTCCACTAATGACACCTACCTCTTTGGTCATGACACCGTGGGTTGAAATAAAAACGGTCGACTTCTTATCCATCAGCTGACTCCTTTCTGCGTATGACTGTTAAACTTAGTATGAGCAAGTGTTGAGCATGGTTTGCAGTGAAGATTTCTCAGTAGACTGCAAGTTAAGGTTCCAGCGATACTTAGTGTTGATCCACCACTTAGCATACCCACAACGTGCAGCAACACGAGGCGGTTGCCATGTTGAAGGGTCTTGGTCACCTTTAGAGCGGTTGATACTAGCAGTTACTGCAATTAGTTGAGGACCATCGAGGTCGTTAGCGAATTGTTTACGCTTTTCTGTCGTCCAACTACTAGCTCCTGAACGCCATGCTTCTGCTAAAGGAACAATGTGATCAATATCAATTTCGGATGGAGAGTATACTGTAACACCGTCGAAGTAACTATACCATTTACCGGATGTTACAGGACAATTCCCGCTGTAGTATTCAGCGTCACGCTGTAGCACTAGCTGCCGGGTATTGCAACCATTACCTTGACTACTCCAGTGTGGGAACAAATCGCGAGAATAGCCAGTCATCGGATCTTCGGTCTTAACTGTTAAAGAGTTTAATTGTGATTGTGCTTCTAATTTTGAAGGCGTACCTGGTGGCAATGCGGATGCTGTTTGGAGGTCGAAAAGCAATGCAGTAAAAGATAACAATGCAAAAATAAAGAATAATGATTTTCTGAACATAGAAAGCCTCCTATT
>NZ_JALAYA010000066.1:0-172 GCF_026796395.1 Bacillus sp. T17B1 | reverse complement strand
AATAATTGGTAAATTTATATTGAGATATGTATTGAAGTGGGGATATGGGGTTCAGAGATGAACAAATCAGATAATATTGAAATATAGATCTAAGCGATCTCAATTAAGATGATCTGTCCAATATTTAGTTAAGCCTATCAAAGTTATTACCCGGTAAAGGAAATGAGTTGAT
>NZ_JALAYA010000065.1:0-1438 GCF_026796395.1 Bacillus sp. T17B1 | reverse complement strand
TGAAGTGCACCCCAAATTTTAGACACAGTCTAAAATTTGGAGGTGCTTTTTCTTTTGGCTAAATTTAAAAACGAAGAAAAAATCAACGCGGTCTTACGCTATATAAACGGCAACGAGAGTTTGCTTGGGATCGCAAATCATATTGGAGTGCATAAAAGGGTACTCCAATATTGGGTAAGAAAATATCAATATCACGGTGAAAAAGCGTTCTTAAAGTCATATACAAATTATCCAGTCCAATATAAACTAGACGTACTTGACTATATGAATGAACATGGGACGTCTATCTTAGAAACAGCTGCGATATTTAATTTGCCTTCTGACTCAACGCTTTGGAACTGGCAGCACGTAGTACAAACACAAGGAGCAGACGCCCTCAAAACAAAGAAAAAGGGGCGTCCGTCCATGAAAAAGAAAACAGGAAAGCAAGCACCAGCTATAGGATCAATAGAAGCATTACAGGCGGAAAACGAACGGTTGCGTATGGAGAATGAGTATTTAAAAAAGTTGAATGCCTTAGTTCAAAACAAGGAACAATCACCAAACAAGACAAAGCGCAAGTAGTCTATGATTTAAGGCATAAGTATCCGGTGAAAGCACTTCTCAGGCTCGCAGGTATCCCACGCAGCACCTACTATTACTGCGTAAAGCATTTTGATCGCCCTGATCGAGATGCCGACATAAAAAAGATGGTTCAACTTATTTTTAAAGAACATCAAGGCCGGTATGGATACCGCCGTATTCGTGATGAACTAAAGAATCGGGGACGAAAGGTCAATCACAAGAAGGTGCAGCGCATCATGAAAGCCCTCGGACTAAAATGTATGATTCGAAAGAAGAAATATCGTTCATATAAAGGAACAATCGGCAAAGTGGCGCCTAACATTCTAGCGCGCAACTTTAAAGCTGAAAAGCCAAATGAAAAATGGGTCACGGACATGACGGAGTTCAAATTATTTGGGCAGAAGCTGTACGTATCGCCCGTATTAGATCTGTTTAATGGTGAGATCATTACCTATACGATTGGTTTAAGGCCTGTTTATTCTCTTGTTTCGGTGATGCTTGATCAGGCATTCAAGCATTTGAAAGATGGGGACAAGCCCATTATGCATTCCGACCAAGGCTGGCATTACCAAATGAAGCATTATAGGCAAGCCTTAAAAGAACGCGGGATTACACAAAGCATGTCCCGAAAAGGCAACTGTTACGATAACGCAGTGATCGAGAATTTCTTCGGCATCCTAAAGTCTGAATTTCTGTACCTAAAAGAATTTGAAAGTATCGAACACTTAAAGCAAGAACTTGAACGATATATTGACTACTACAATCAAAAACGAATAAAGGCAAAACTAAAAGGCATGAGTCCGGTACAATACCGAACTCATGCCTCAAGAACTGCCTAATGAAAACCCGTGTCTAACTTTAGGGGGTCACTTCA
>NZ_JALAYA010000064.1:0-13992 GCF_026796395.1 Bacillus sp. T17B1 | reverse complement strand
ATCTTATGGGGTCAGTCCCATATAAGAAGGGCCTTTTTATTATTGTTTTTAGTTCCTCATCAGCTCTTTTATTTTTATCTTTTTGCTCATCTTTTTCACCTCGCACTTAATAGCTCAAGTTCTTATCTAATACAAAAAAGCCCATTATTGGGCTGCACTTTAGAGATCTGCTATCTTACGCTGACGGAGTCTGATAATAAGATACAACTCCTATTATTGCTAACACGATGAATACGGCTAGGATGCTCCATAACGTTATTTTAACGCCTTTTGTCATCTTATGCCCCTCACTTTTTATTAAGTTCCAACTGGTCTTTCTGCAATTTGAATATCAGTTCCGACTGGTTTTTCACTAAATTGAATGTCTGACTGAGTAAACAAACTAGCACCAGCAGCTAACCCACTTAAGATAATAGCTGTAACAGACACACGAAGTATTAATCTTTTCATCCTATTCCCTCCAACTGCCTCATTTTCTTTTCGGCTAAAATAGCTCGCTTAGAAAATTCAAGAGCATCCTTATAACATTCTTTCTCCTCGCAGTACTCAGAGATAATCAAGGAAAGGTCAAGAACACTGTCTAAGTCATTCTTTTCTTGAAGGAAATGAATGTAGCTCCAACATTGCTCAATGGTTTCGTTTTGATTATCTTGAAGAAGTGCATAAATGATGTTTATTTTAGCCTCATACACTTTATTCTCTTTCTGGTATAAATTTTCCTGTCCTTTTTTGTAATAATATACAGCTTTATCTTTTTGACCCATGAGGAATAACTCTTTGGTAGCCATGTAAAGAGAGTTAATGTAATAGACTGATTGTCGCCACTCTTTATTTCTTATGGCTTTTCTCAGTGCGTTGAGGCAGTCTTGGGATCTGTTTGCTGCTGAGTAAGTAATACTTAAATTGTGATGGATTTGCGCTTCGAAAAATTTATCATCAAGCTCTTTTGAAATTCTAATGGCTTGGAAATAGGCTTCTTCAGCTTTATCAGATTGTCCAAGATCTGTATAGTTAGTTCCGACAACCATCAATGCTGTTGCATACTTCCTTTTGTAATTTTCATTCCCTTTATAAATGTTGAGTGCGTTGTTTATATAATTTAATGAAACGATACTTTGCCGGAGCATCATGTACATTGATGCCACTTTAGAATAAAACTCAGCGACTTCAATTTCATCAGGAATGATCGATAACTTTTTCTCAGCAATTTTAAATAAGCTTATGGCATTCTCAAAGTTTCGATTGTAGGATTCGTATAACGCCTCAAATAAAAAGAAGTAGTACTCTATCATGTTATCTGTTTTTTGAATTTCTCTCGCATGTCTTTTGTTGAAGTAGGAATGCTTTGGGAAATCTGTTCCTTTAACTTGGTACATCATCATTTTATGTCTATCTTCAAGTAGAGAATAATACATCAATACTTCCTGGTCTTCTTCCATGTCATCAAATAAAAATTTGACTTCTTTAAAATATTTTTCAGCAGCCTCAACATTCTGCTGTTTTATGGCCATATACCATTCATTTAAGAAATTAGCAACGTATTCAGAAGCAAGTTTACTCATAATAAACCCCTCTTTCTGTCAAAATTCTAAATTATCAAACAAATGTTAGCACAACTTTAACATTAAAATATAGAAAAAATTTTCGACATAGCGCAATTCTGCTTTCGTGATGACGCAATTAAACTCAAGGGATAATATACCTAAATTTTCAGGGTGCGAAAGAACAGATCGCCTAGGTCTTGTATATCGATTATAAGGAAATGTCCTTTTTTGGACAATGAATTGAGTAAAAATAACTATTTCTATTGGAGGATTTCTGGTATTTGTCCGATCTTAAAGCCGTTAACTCTCCTAAACTATGGTAAAATTTTGAGTATTGAGTGTCAGAAAAAAGGAGAATGGTATGAAGGTATTTGAAGCAAAGTCATTACTTTCTGAAGCGGATAAACGTGCAAAAGAGTACAAGGAACTCAGATCACAAATGGTTAAGCTCAGTAAAGCATTTAAAGACATAGCAAACTTAGACGACAGCGAGTTTTCCGGTAAGGGCGCAGAAAACATTAAAGCTTTTTATCATGATCATGTCGGTGTTACAGACCAATGGATCGATCTGATTGACATGAAAATTGCCTTCCTTACAAGTATCTCTGATGTTGTAGAGGAAGCCAGCTTATCAGATGCATACGTCGAGGAGTCTTTTTTAGAGCATGAACTTGCAAATGCATATAAGAAATCAAAGGCTATTATGTCCGAACAGAAGAAAGCAATGAAGGACATTCTGAACGATATTGACGATATCCTACCACTTGATTTGTTTTCAACAGAAAACTTTAAAGATGAACTTGCCAGTGCAGATAAGAAACGTGAAAAAACAATTGATAAAATTGGAGAAGTAGATGATGATTTAACAACTGAATATGCACTAACAGAGCCTAACGAACAATTCATTCAGCAAGATTTTAAAAAGCTGCAGGAATCTACAGGCAAAGGGAAGAACGCTACACCAATTCACTACAACGCCAAAGCTTATCGGGAAAGTGATATACATAAGAAAAAAGGCGATATTGAAAAACGTACTGAAGCTTATTTGACGATTAAGAAGAAGGAAGAAAAAGAACGAGAGATTGAAAAACTGAAAGAAAGACTAAAGAATTACGATTATGCAGATGCCGATGAATTCTATTCAATGGCCAAAACAATTGGGTATGAAAATCTGACAGCAGAACAACAAAGATATTTCACACAGATCAAAAACACCCGTGAGCTAATGGCTGGAGCCAAAGGTACTGTTACAGCTCTTTATGATATGACAGCTGAAACATTAGACTATATGGCACACAATCATCCTGTCGACATGTTTATTAATTCTGCAGTTGCAGTTTATCACTATGATTCCACATTTAATTCAATTAAAGATGCAATAATAACCTCCTATATTAGGGACGTAAAGAACGGAGACGCAGAATCAACAGCTCATTGGATTACATGTGCAGCAGTAAACATATTTGCTTTAAAAGGTGCTGGTTCAGTTGCTAAAATAGGAGTGAAAACAGCTGGAAAAGCTGCAGTCAAAAAAGTGTCTAAAAAACTAGATGAAACTCCTGATCCACTAACAGCAATTAAACCGTTTGTCATGCGAGATGATGTTGTTGTAGCAGGTGGCATGCCGTATAATGTCATCAATGATGTGAGCGCAAAAGACAGGCTGCTCCAGCTTGCTAAAAAATTAGATGAGAGCAGAAAACCTTTTACAGGTAAGGAAATAAATCTTCCTTGGTTAAATAAAGAAAAGTATCGTGCTGTTGAAATAGACGGCAAAGTAAAGGTTAAAGGTGAAGTTAGAGATGTAAGCCGGAGAGTTTATACCTTAAAGGACATTGATATTAATCAAAAAACTCCAAGAGGAAAAACCAATCTTGAATTAATGAAGGATGGTAAATCTCCTTATGCTAAAGACGGAACACAAATTAACTTACATCACCTCATACAAGAAGAAAGTGGAACATTGCTTGAGATTCCTAACAGTTTACATACAAAGTATAGTGACGTGATACATGGCCTAAAAGGTAATGGCGAAAGCTTTAGGAATGATGTTTACCTGGAGAAACAATACAATAACTTTAAGACAAGGTATTGGAAGTGGAGAGCAAAACAATATGAGAAAGAATAAGGGGTTATAAACCATGGATTTTTATTTGAAAGTAAAAGAATTCTTAGCTGAAAATGCAAAGGAAAAAGATTTCACAGGTGGAATTAGCGAAGATAAGATTTTGAAAATCGAACAAGATCTTCAAGTCAAACTTCCAGATAGCTACAAATGGTTTCTTAGAAACTATGGTTCTGGCGGGGTTTATGGAATCGATTTATTAGGCTATGACTTTGGTGGTGCTTCAGTTGTTGAAACAACCAGGGAATATCGTGAGTATAGGGAACTGCCAAGTGGTTTAGTAGTTGTAGAACATGTTGATTTTTTTGGATATTGCTTAGATACCAATAAAATGAACAGTGAAAGAGAATGTCCAGTTGTTATTTGGAGTGAATTTGGCGGCTATAAAGAACTTGATTCGGCACATTTTATAAAGTTCTTTTATGAAAGACTTCTTGAGATGAAAGAAAACTGGGAAGAAGATGAAGATTGGGACGATTAAGTCAGAAGGATTGCAATGCAGAGCCCCTCACTATGTGAGAGGCTTTTTTATTACTACAATTTCGCTTCAATTTTCGCTTTAGTCTTAGGCCCATAAATGCCGTCAGCAACCAATCCATATATGGATTGGAACCTTTTGACTGCATTTGCTGTTTTCGGTCCATACACGCCGTCAATGCCGTTATTTTTCGCCCCTTTGTTCGGATAGAAATAAAGGGCAGCAAGAGCTTTTTGAATCTGCCTTACGTCATCCCCTTTTCGCATAGGATTTGTGACTTTATATATGCCCGAAGGCAGCACATATGACATTTTTTTGCTGCTTGGTTTAGCGCTTGGGGTGCTTGATCCTTCAAGCTTTATCTTTTGGCCAACTGTGATTTTATTCGGATCTTTTATGTTATTCCAGCTCTGAAGGTTCGCCACACTCACCCCGTGCTCTTTTGCAATTGCGGAAAGAGTATCTCCTTTTTTGACTGTATAAGTGCTTCCTGCAGCTTTAGACGCAGATGACGACGGTTTGGATGTTGTCTTTCCTCCCAGCGCATTCAATTCTGCTTCAATGGCAGCCTTAACCTCGTCCCATCTTCCCTCTGATAAAATTCGATGCGGACAATATTTGCCGTTCCAGTCTTGATGCTTGCGGACACGGTCAACGCCCCATCCTCGTTCTTTAAGCAGCTGTGCCACAAACTTAATAGCTAGCTTTTCCGTCGCCTTATATCGTGCGCCTCCTGACTTACTGTAACAAATTTCGACACCAATCGACTTACGATTACCTGTACCGTTTGTTCCATCTCCTGTGTGCCATGCGTTACGATTTAACGGCAGCCCTTGAATAACCTCTTTGTCATCAACAGCAAAATGAAAACTTGTCGAGCTTGTATTCCCGATCATATAGCTGATCTCTTTAGCAGCTGACGCATCATTCGCTGTATTGTGGATGGTAATGTATTCAGCGTCCATATAGTTCGGACATTTCAAAGCGTATTTAGCTTCTGATACAAGATTCTTTTTAAAGCGTATTTAGCTTCTGATACAAGATTCTTTTTCACTGTGATTGTCATATTCATTCTCTCCATTCATTTTTAATATAGAAAAATCCGCCGGTTTATCCAGCAGCGTCATTTTGTTAGATTGTTTTGTTTAAGAACTGCTTTTTGTTGGTGCCCTTTTGCTGTCACATAATTGTTTTTAAACCATGCAGCAAGTGTCGTACCGATCATGAAGATCAGAGAGCCAGCAGTGTAAAGAGCATCCGCAAGCTGATTCACCTGATCTTCTGAAATATCCAACGGTGACTTACCAAGCATCAGCTTTGTCGGGAAATTGTCGGCAATTAATGATTCAAAATAAAAAAAAGAACAGGTTTTATCCTGTCCTTTTTGATTCATTTCTTACTATTATCATCTAATCTTAGAACAACAATGCTCAATAAGATCAAACCAATAAACGTACCGTACTTCCCTGTGTCTAAATGTGTGAGTGGAGCTATAAAATATTCAATTATAAATATGATTATAGCAATAGAAACTAATATACGATTCATTTATTAATTAACACCTCGTTTATGCATTTCTCCATGGCACAACAATCGTAGTGCCAATTAACCAATGATAAGAGATCCCGTACTTACCATTTTCGGAAACCTTCTTTATTGCCCATTTACTCGCCCACAATGCTCCGGCAAGAGCACCTGCGTACACAGAGATTCCTGGTAACTTTTGAAGCAATGCCGCGATACCAGCAATGGCTCCGGTAGCGTTAGGGCTAAGAAAAACAGTTGAAAAGCCATAACGAACCTCAAATGTTTTCAAGCTGCCCAGCAGTGCTTTCGGTTCATACTTTGAACGATATTTTCCGTTCAGTATTTATTACATCTTTTTAGAACGGTCATAGAAATCGGTATGCATAAAGGTGAAGCAGCAACTCTTCAATGGACAGATATCAATTTAAGAGAGAATTACATAGACATTAAAAACACCTTAGATTTCTCTGCAAAAACAGCTAATGAACTCTTCGGCAAAACTAAAACGTATGAATCCAAAAGAAGAATATCAATAGGCACTTCCCTTTCCGCTGCTTTACAAAAACATAAGAAATGGCAATTTGAGAATAAACAAATGTTACAGGATGATTATAAGCATGATCTCAATTTGGTATTTTGCAGAGTTGACGGGAATTTTTTACCTAAGTCCACTCTTTTTAATGCGTTTAATCGTATTTTAAAACGAGCTGATATCAATAAAATGCCTATCCATGCATTACGGCATACACATGCTGTTTTACTTTTAGAGTCAGGCGCTGATATGAAATACATTCAAGAACGTTTAGGACATAAAAGCATGATGGTAACTGCCGATGTTTATTCACATATTAGTAAGAAGCTTGACCAAAATCGAATAAAGGATTACGAGAAATACGTGTCCTCAATTGTGGAGTTAGATTCATAACTTCAAATTTTTTTGGTCATATTTTGGTCAAGGACCAAAAATATCTATCTCTTAATCTGATGACCAAAATTTAAAAATCCCCTGACACCAATAGTGCCAAGGGATTGAAAGATTAATATTGAGACATATACTGTTCGCGCTCCCAAGGATGAACTTGCGTACGGAACATATCCCACTCGATTTCTTTTGCTTCGATGAAGTGTTCGAAGAGGTGCTCGCCTAGCGCTTTGACCATGACTTCGTTTGATTTGAATTCTTCTAGCGCTTCCGCAAGTGTTGCAGGAAGGTCAACGATTCCGTTTTCCATGCGCTCTTCTTTGCTCATGACGTAGATGTTGCGGTCGATTGGAGCTGGCGCTTCTAGTTTGTTTTTAATTCCGTCTAAGCCTGCAGCAAGCAATACGCTAAGTGCAAGGTACGGGTTAGCAGCCGGATCTACGCTGCGGACTTCAACACGTGTGCTGATGCCGCGGGAAGCCGGGATACGGATAAGCGGACTTCTGTTTTGCGCGCTCCATGCAACGTAGCAAGGCGCTTCATAGCCAGGAACAAGACGTTTGTATGAGTTTACTGTCGGGTTTGTTACTGCTGTAAAGCTTGTTGCGTGCTTCACGATACCTGCAATGAAGTGTTTCGCTGTTTCACTTAACTGAAGGTCTGCGTTTTCGTCATAGAATGAGTTAACACCATCTTTGAAGAGTGATAGATTACAGTGCATACCGGAACCGTTCACACCGAACAATGGTTTTGGCATAAATGTCGCATGCAGGCCGTGTTTGCGGGCAATTGTTTTCACAACTAGTTTAAACGTTTGGATGTCGTCACAAGAGCGGACTGCGCCAGCATATTTAAAGTCGATTTCGTGCTGGCCAGGCGCTACTTCATGGTGAGACGCTTCGATTTCAAAGCCCATCTCTTCAAGCTCAAGAACGATATCGCGGCGGCAGTTTTCTCCCAAGTCAGTTGGAGCCAAGTCAAAATATCCGCCTTTGTCGTTTAGCTCAAGCGTCGGCTCGCCTTTTTCGTCTAATTTGAATAAGAAGAATTCAGGCTCAGGCCCTAGGTTGAAATCACTGAAGCCTAGGTCTTCCATTTCTTTCAGAATCCGTTTTAAGTTGTTTCGCGGGTCACCTTCGAAAGGTGTGCCATCCGGATTGTAGATATCACAGATGAAACGTGCTACTTTACCTTTTTCAGCTGTCCATGGGAAGATAACAAATGTATTCAGATCTGGATACAGGTACATGTCTGACTCTTCGATGCGAACGAACCCTTCAATAGAAGAACCGTCAAACATGACTTTATTATCAAGCGCTTTTTCAAGCTGGCTTACAGGAATCTCAACATTCTTGATTGTTCCAAGAATGTCAGTAAATTGAAGACGGATATACTTCACATTTTCTTCTTTTACTAATTTTACGATATCTTCTCTAGTGTACTTTGCCATTTCGTAAAACTCCTCCTCTAAAAGGTAAATGTATATAGCAAAACAGTTGCTAACGGATTAATGAAAGAAGCGGGACATGTCGCCTTGGCGGAATGTATTCCCTCTTTGAAAACGGCCGGCTTGCATGAGCTCGTTTTTCAGGAGCTGTCTCAGTTCGTCATCGGACAGATCATGTTTCATTGGTTTTTTCGGCTTCTCGTTTTGTTTTTGCTCCGGCTCGGCTTCCGCTTTCGCCAGAATCTGTTTAATTCCTGCCATGTTTACACCTTGTTCAATCAGGTGCTTGATTTCTAACAGTTTATCTACATCATGAAATGAAAATAATCGTCTATTCCCTTCGCTTCTAGCTGGAAATATCAGTCCATTTTCCTCATAATATCGAATTTGTCTTGCTGATAACTCCGTTAACTGCATGACAATTCCTATTGGAAATAAAGGCATTGAGCGGCGAATATTATCACTCATCTCAATTTCCTCCTTTTCTTAACTTAGTTTCATTATAGGTGATGTTATATAATGTGTCAATACTATGTAAGGATTCTTAACATCAAATTCAGTGAAATTTTTAAAAAATTTAAATTAATTGCTTTTCCATCAATGAATCCACTGCACTGCATATGGCATTCTTCACATGCGAATAGGTTAATCCACCCTGAACATACGCTACATACGGCGGGCGGATAGGGCCATCTGCTGATAATTCGATGCTTGCTCCTTGAATAAATGTGCCTGCTGCCATAATGACATCATCTTCGTATCCTGGCATGTAGGCTGGATAAGGCGTCACATGGGCGTTGATCGGCGATGCAAATTGAATGGCTTGGCAAAAGGCAATCATCTTTTCTCTGTCAGAAAACTCAACGGATTGTATCAAATCTGTCCTTTTCGCATCCCACTTCGGGTTAGAATTGAAGCCCAGCTTTTCAAGAAATCTCGCTGTAAACACCGCTCCCTTTAAGCTTTGAGACACAACGTGAGGCGCCAAAAAGAATCCTTGATACATTTCTTGGAGCGAGTAAAGAGATGCTCCTGCTTCTCTGCCGATGCCAGGTGACGTCATGCGGTATGAGCAAACTTCAATCCATTTCGCTTTTCCGACGAGATAGCCTCCTGTTTTCGCAAGACCGCCGCCGGGATTCTTAATGAGAGATCCCGCCATCAGATCGGCTCCGACATGGCAAGGCTCAAGCTCTTCCACAAATTCTCCGTAACAGTTGTCCACAAAGACGATCAAGTTTTCATTGATTTCTTTTACAAAACGAATCATTTCTTTTATTTCACTAATTAAGAAAGAAGGACGATTCGCATATCCTTTTGAGCGCTGAATGCCAATTACTTTCGTCTTCGGATTGATCGCAGCGGCGACTGCATCATAGTCTATTTTTCCGTCTTCCGTCAGATCAACCGCATTGTAGCCAATTTGAAAATCCTTTAACGATCCAGCGTTTTCTCCACCTCTGACGCCTACAATTTCCTCTAGCGTATCATATGGCTTGCCCGTTATATAGAGAAGCTCGTCCCCCGGTCTGAGAACACCGAACAAAGCAATCGAGATGGCATGCGTGCCTGAGATAATTTGCGGTCTTACAAGCCCCGCTTCTCCGCCAAACACATCCGCATAAATGCTTTCAAGCGTATCTCTTCCCATATCATCATAGCCGTATCCAGTCGACGGCGTGAAATGAGTGTCGCTTACTTTGTGTTTTCTATAGCTTTGAAGCACTCTCCATTCATTGCGCTCGCTCATTTCTTCTATTTGTTTATGAACACCGGCAATGTCCGCTTCCACTTCCATTGCCGTTTTTTTCAATAATTCTCCGTGTGTTAATGTGTCAAACATGTTTTGAATTTCCTTCCTACATATACTTCTTTAATTCACCGATAATGCTTTGCTCTTCCTGTACATAGCCTGATATGTCGTACCGTTCATTTTCTTCATTAAAATAGAAGCGATCAACCATCGTTTCCGATTTGATTTTGGAAAGGAGCTTCCCTTCACTTGCCGGCACATGCGCTTCAAATGACATTAACAGCTCTTGGCGCAGATAGCGCTGAATCGCTTCTTTAAACGCATTAGCGTCTTCCTCAAATTTCGCGCTGACCATAATATGATCCCTTCCGGCAGACGGTATAAAATCAGGCAGTTTTTGATCACGTTTATTGTAAGCCGTCAGCATCGGAATATCATCGGCGTCAAGCTCCTCGAGCAACCGAAGCACTGTTTTTTCATGTCCTACATAATCCTCATTTGAAGAGTCAATCAAGTGCAGGATCAAATCCGCTTCTTTTACTTCTTCAAGCGTTGATCGGAATGCAGCAATCAGTGTTGTCGGAAGATCCTGAATAAACCCTACTGTATCTGACAGAAGCACGCTATAGCCGCTTGGCAGAACCATTTTCCTGGTCATTGGGTCCAGTGTGGCAAACAGGAGATCTTCTTCATAGCTGTCAGCACTTGTCAGGCGGTTGAACCATGTAGATTTCCCCGCGTTTGTATATCCGACAAGTGCAATTTGAAGCACACCGTTTTTCTTTCTTCTTTCACGGTACCGGCTTCTATGGCGAATAACGGTTGAAAGCTGTGTGTTAATTTCGTGAATGCGATTTCTGATATGGCGGCGGTCGGTTTCCAGTTTCGTTTCCCCGGGTCCTCTCGCCCCAATTCCTCCGCCTTGACGGGAAAGATTGATCCCTTGTCCCGTCAGCCGCGGAAGTGCATATTGCAGCTGAGCCAGCTCAATCTGAAGTTTGCCTTCTCTCGTTCTCGCCCGCTTTGCGAAAATATCTAATATCAATTGCGTTCGGTCAATCATCTTTACTTCAATCGCTGTTGCCAATGACTTCAGCTGACTTGGCGACAGCTCATCATTAAAGATAAGGAGGTCAGCTTCAAGTTCTTCCACCAGTGCCTTTAGCTCCTCTACCTTCCCTTTTCCTATATATGTAGCGGCGTCAGCCCTGTTCCGTTTTTGTGTGACGCTGGTCAATACTTTTCCGTCTGCTGTTTTTGTCAGAGATGCAAGTTCTTCCATAGAATTTTCAAAATGCTCATCCGTGATATGCGGCAGCTGACATCCGACTAAAATAGCTTTTTCTTGTCTAGTTTCCTGTTCGTTCAAATGGATGTTCCTTTCTTTTGCATATTGGGCAGTAGTATTATCATACCAAACCCTGCATGTCTATACCACAAATCGATTGCTTTGAAAAGCAAGAAATACAAGCAAAAAACAGACCTCTCGAAAACTGAGAGGTCTATACAGAGCCAGACGCTTCTTCTTTAATGGAAAGATCTTGGCTTTTAATGGTCATCAAATCGCTTTTTAAGTATTGATCGCCCATTAAAAGCCTCATGGCTTGCGCTCTGATCGATTTTTCGATCACATTCCTGACAAAACGGCCATTGCTGAATTTAATGGGACTTGTCGTGCTTTTGACTGTCATTAAGTAATCTTTCAATTTCCATTCCGCTTCCTGACTGAGCTGGTATTCCCTATCAGCGATCATGCGTTTTGCAATCTCCATGAGCTGGGTGACAGAATAATCCGGAAAATCAATGGAAATGGGAAATCTTGATTGAAGACCGGGGTTTAACGAGAGAAAATGATCCATTTCCCTAGAATATCCGGCAAGAATCAAAATAAACTCATGCTGTTTGTCTTCCATATGCTTTACAAGTGTGTCGATTGCTTCTTTTCCAAAGTCCTTTTCGCCGCCTCTTGCCAACGAGTAGGCTTCGTCTATAAACAAAATGCCGCCTAACGACTTTTTGATTAAATCTCTCGTCTTTTGAGCGGTGTGGCCGATATATTCGCCGACCAGATCAGCCCGCTCCGCTTCTATCAGGTGGCCTTTTGACAGGACATTCATTTCAAAGAACAGCTTGCCGATCAGCCGTGCAACCGTCGTTTTTCCTGTCCCCGGATTTCCTTTAAACATCATGTGCAGCGCTTGCTTTCCCACCTTTAAGCCTTGCTCCGCGCGTTTTTGGTTCACAAAAATCCAGGCGTATATTTCCTTGATGTTGCGTTTCATTTCCTCCATCCCAACCAGTGCGCTCATCTCTTTTTCAATTTCCTTCAAAATGCCGTGCTTTGCTTCGTTTTTTTGCAATGCAGCTTGATATTCCGCCTCTGCCTCAGCATTCGTCAGCACCTGCTTTTGCCCGTTAAGAATAATGTTGATCTGTCCGTTGTTTTTGTATGTCACAGCGCGCTCCAACATTTTCACCTCTCTGTTCTCTCTATATGATATTCAAGCGGATGCCGTTTGTGACAAACGCCTATCATGTGTCGAAACAATTGCTTTTCTCGGGAATAATAAGGAATCTTGCGCTTTCCCGAGAAATACTTTATTTCTTATTGTATTCACAGACATGAGGTGGACAAACCAAGAGATTTTGTTTTTAACAATTTTGTAAGGAACACTGAGCTATGAATATGGTGATATGCCATTGTGACATATAAACCTCTTTATCACGGACACTTCCTATATCGTTTTTAACAGCTCAAATGAATCTCTCAGCGGAAGATATCCTCCGAAGCTGTGTTCTTTGTCCGCTGCGCACCCTGTTTGGCATGGCACTTTTGGTCTTGGACAGGGAGCGAGCCATAAATACGAATTGATCACACCTGTCAGCATATTGATCGGGCTTAATTTGCTGTCTTCATCTTAAGATACCTGAGACATTTTTTCTTCTATTAATAAATAGATGTCTTCAGCGACACGTTTTCCTTGCCTTTTTCTTCTCAGCATATACCAAATGCCTAACGCTAAGCTGAAGACAAGACGGTATAAGCGGAAATAAAGCGAAACCCATAATTCTCCCAAACAAATGACATATTCACATTTTTCATTCAGATAGAATCTGCTGTCGCTCCATGTTGAATTGTGCGCTTTCCCGAGAAATAATTTCACTTGCGAAAGGGTTGTTTCCTCATTTTTCAGACGAATGATAATCGTACAAGCCAGAATCGTATTTTTTCATATCATGTAATGAGGTGATGAAGAATGGTTAAGATTTTTATTGATCCTGGCCATGGCGGGTCCGATCCAGGCGCAACAGGAAATGGCCTTCAAGAAAAAACGTTAACCCTGCAAATCGCTTTAGCTTTGCGTACGATATTGACAAATGAGTATGAAGGCGTTTCTTTGCTGCTGAGCCGGACAAGCGACCAATATGTCAGCTTAAGCGATCGCACAAACGCTGCTAACAACTGGGGAGCCGATTTCTTTTTGTCCATTCACATTAATTCCGGGGGCGGCACAGGTTTTGAAAGCTATATTTATCCGGGTGTGGGAGCCCCGACGACGACTTATCAATCGGCAATTCACTCTGAAGTGATACAAGCTGTCGACTTTGCAGACCGCGGCAGAAAAACAGCAAACTTCCACGTCCTAAGGGAGTCGGCAATGCCTGCCTTATTGACCGAGAACGGCTTCATCGATACCGTTGCAGATGCAAATAAGCTGAAAACAAACAGCTTTATTCAAAGCTTAGCGAGAGGCCATGCAAATGGGCTGGAGCAAGCCTTTAGCCTTAAAAAGACATCCAACTCAGGATTATATAAGGTTCAGATCGGTGCATTTAAAGTAAAAGCAAATGCGGATTCACTCGCAAGCAGTGCCGAAGCGAAAGGCTTTGACACGATTGTCGTTTTAAAGGATGGGTTATACAAAGTACAGATTGGCGCATTTTCATCCAAAGACAATGCAGGCGCTCTTGCTGCCAGAGCGAGAAATGCCGGCTTTGACGCTATTGTGATTCTAGAATCCTAGTCTAGACGTGGACGAGCGTCTTATAAAAAACCCGGCTCCTTGGTCTTACCCCTGTCAAGTAGACAGCCACAAAAAGCCTAAGCAACCAGTGTGTTACGGTATTCTACCGGAGCACACTGGTTTAATTTTTTCTGGAATCGTTCGTGATTATAGAATTGAATGTAATCTTCA
>NZ_JALAYA010000063.1:0-11714 GCF_026796395.1 Bacillus sp. T17B1 | reverse complement strand
ATCTTTTTAGTGTTTGGACAACATGGTAAAACCTCCAAAATCTAGATTCACTCATATTTTAACAAAAAAAGCGTGTCGATGAAGCCACTTATTGTGACTTTGTCGACACGCTGAAAGACTCAGCTTCTCAGCTGAGTCTTTTTATGATTTTGCAGACTGTCCCTTTTTCGACTGATACAGCCGAATTTTGTAAATGATTAAAATCAGCGCAGCGACGATCAATCCCTCTGCCACGGGCAAAAACACTCCTAAAAAGGTCAAAACAGTGCAGCCCAAAGCCAGAAATACATACACCACTGCTGATTTTAATACCGGAAGCCGTTTAGCAAATCCAAGCTTAAATACAATAACGGCCAACACAAAAATCGTGCCGTACAGCAGCCACATGCCTGCCGCAGGCTGCCGGTCTACTTGATATAGAGCGGCGAAGAACGACAGGCGTTCACTTACGTCATTCAAAAAGATTCCCTCCCCTGCAAAGTGCGGGTTCTATCTTTTCAAATTCTGCAAGTGATTAAGACAATCCTGCTGTTTTTTTCTTTTTAGCCGCTTTTTCACGTTCGTTTTTATTGAGGATTTTCTTTCTTAAACGGATAGATTCAGGAGTTACTTCACAGTATTCATCTTCGTTTAAGTACTCCAGAGATTCCTCAAGAGACATGATGCGCGCTTTTTTAATTGTAGTTGTCTGGTCCTTTGTTGCAGAGCGGACGTTCGTCTGCTGTTTCATTTTGCTGACGTTAACCACAAGGTCGTTGTCACGGTTATGCTCTCCAACGATCATTCCTTCGTATACTTCAGTACCCGGCTCAACGAAAATGACACCGCGGTCTTCAATTCCTTGAATTCCATAAGATGTCGCTTTTCCGTTTTCCATTGATACAAGCACACCCTGGCGGCGTCCGCCGACTTGGCCCGCCTGCATCGGCTGGTAGCTATCAAATGTATGATTCAGAATACCGAATCCGCGTGTTAATGATAGGAACTCTGTAGAGTAACCGATCAATCCGCGGGAAGGAACTGTAAAGATAAGACGAACTTGGCCGTTTCCATTGTTGATCATATCAATCATTTCGCCTTTGCGGGCACCCATTGATTCCATAACTGAGCCTGTATGCTCTTCCGGAACATCGATTTGTACACGCTCAACAGGCTCACAGCGTACGCCGTCGATTTCTTTGATGATAACTTCAGGTTTTGAAACTTGAAGCTCATAGCCTTCACGGCGCATATTTTCAATTAAAATTGACAAGTGCAGCTCACCGCGTCCGGAAACAACCCAAGCATCAGGAGAAGCTGTTGGCTCAACACGCAAGCTCACATCCGTCTGAAGCTGAGAGTGAAGACGCTCCTCGATTTTGCGGGCCGTTACATATTTGCCTTCACGTCCTGCAAACGGACTGTTATTCACAACAAATGTCATTTGAAGTGTCGGCTCATCAATGCGAAGCACTGGAAGCGGATCTTGATGGTCTACAGGACATACCGTTTCACCAACGTTAATATCTTCCATGCCGGAAACCGCTACAAGGTCTCCTGCTTTTGCTTCTTCAATTTCCACACGCTTTAAGCCTTGGAAACCGAAAATCTTTGTTACACGGAATGACTTAGCCGTTCCGTCAAGCTTCATAAGAGAAACCTGCTGACCGACTTTCATTGTCCCGCGGAATACGCGGCCGATTCCGATACGGCCTACATAGTCGTTGTAGTCAAGAAGGGCAACTTGGAATTGAAGCGGTTCATCTGCATTTTCAACAGGTGCCGGAACATGCTGAATAATGGTTTCATATAAAGCTTCCATGTTTTCATCTTGCTGTTTCGGATCAAGACTCGCTGTTCCATTAATTGCGGAAGCATACACCACTGGGAACTCGAGCTGCTCTTCATTGGCATCAAGCTCAATAAACAGATCAAGAACCTCATCGATCACTTCCTCAGGACGAGCAAAGTCACGGTCAATTTTGTTTACAACAACAACCGGGTTCAGATTTTGCTCAAGAGCTTTTTTCAGAACGAAACGAGTTTGGGGCATGCAGCCTTCATATGCGTCAACGACAAGCAGTACACCGTCAACCATTTTCATAATCCGTTCTACTTCTCCCCCAAAGTCTGCGTGTCCAGGGGTATCCAAAATATTAATGCGCGTATCTTTATAGTTAATCGCAGTATTTTTCGCCAAAATTGTAATGCCGCGTTCGCGTTCAAGATCATTAGAGTCCATTGCGCGTTCAGCAACCTGTTCGTTGGCACGGAACGTACCAGCCTGGTGTAAAAGCTGATCGACTAAAGTCGTTTTCCCATGGTCAACGTGGGCAATAATCGCGATGTTGCGAAGATCATTTCGAAGTTTCACTTTTTCATCTCCTAAAAAAATTAGATAACTTTCATATTATACCACACATCCTCTTCAAAAGCGTCACGTTTTTCTGTAAACTTATGATAAGACGTAAAAGGGGATGGAAATATGAAAAAAATGAATTGGCTTCTATTATTATTTGCATTTGCAGCGGTTTTCAGCATAATGCTGATCGGCGTCTTTATCGCTGAAAAGAGCGCTGCAGGCATTATCGCCAGCATTGTGCTTGTTTGCGCCGTAATGGGCGGAGGATTTACATTAAAAAAGAAAATGCGCGAGCAAGGCTTGCTTGATTAAAAGCATTGCCCGTCTGGAGACATTGTAATCAAAAAACACCGCAAAGAAAGCGGTGTTTTTCATTTGATTAAGTCTTATCTCCCCTGTTTCTTAGTCAGGAAGATGCAAAACAGCATTCATACATAGACAATTGTTCTAATGATGACACATGCGATCGGCAAAAAGTAGTTCGGTAACGATATACATAAAATACCATAAAACCTATTTTTTCGACGCCAATCTCTCTCTATAATGGAATTCGTAGCACAATTCACAAAAGGGAGAGAAGAAACATGAAGAAAACATTTGTAAAAAAAGCAATGCTAACGACTGCCGCAATAACTTCAGCTGCTCTATTTGCGTTCGGCCCTGATGCAGCCAGCGCAAAAACTCTAGGTGATAACACGTCTGTCCATGTTCAGCACCAGACAATCACAAACGAAGATCTCAATGCATTCATTGATATACTAAATCAATGTATATACAAACAAGACGGTGTATATTATTTTGACAGCGAAAAAGCTGTCGAGCTAGGAATGACAAAAGAAGAGGCTCAAGTAATCGCATCATTATGGGAGTCAACATCAGAATTTTTCAACATCGTTTCACAATGTGTGTATGTCGAAGATGGGCAATATAAATTCGATACAGAAAAAGCAGTAGAACTTGGCTTCACAGAAAAAGAGGCACTCGCTCTTGAACAATTTTTATCCGCAGTTTCCCTAAAGATTCACATTCTTCAAGAAGCAATTGTATTACAAGACGATGTATACAGCTATGATAAAGATGCAGCGGTACAAGCAGGCGCGACACCTCTACAAGCTGACGTTTATGAAAAACTTTTCAGTGCGCTGTCACAAGAACAGTTTGCCGCGATTTACAGTATGCTTCACCCCCAGGCTTAATGTAAAAAAGCGCTTGCCCGATTTCGGCAAGCGCTTTTCTTTATATCAGCAATTTGATGATCAGCATCATGGCAACTGCCGCTCCAAACCAACAGGCAGCTTTAACGATTAGCAAACCGTAGTACTGTTGAATCCACATTTCTCCGGTAACCATCAACAGCACATGGCCGTCCTCTCAAGTAAGCACTGGAGAAATTTGTTGTCTGCACCTGATCTGAATGAGTTCAACAGATACTCCGGCCAGCAACACAATACTCAATATAACACCTGATAAGAACATTGTGCGGTACGGGTTTATTTTATGATGATGCACCAATAGATATAAGCCCGCACGAACAACAATCCTTTACTTCTTATTAAGGCCTCATTCGGTTAGACAGCCGGCTTTTCAAAAAGTTTCAATAAAAACAAACATGTCTTACCTTTCCCTTGTTATGTAAATAGACAGAACACTTGCAATGAGCCATCACATGACACTTGACTCACCTTGATATTATTCAACAAAAATAAACACAGGACAATTCTATCAATTTTGTATAGTTTTGTTAGTTTTTGTTGAGTATTCGAGAATGCTAGCTTAATATAACAATATAAAGATTTTTCAGTATTTTCAAAAAGGGGGATTTATTGTGGGTTTAGGTAAGAAATTGTCTGTTGCTGTCGCTGCATCGTTTATGAGTTTGTCAATCAGCCTTCCTGGTGTTCAGGCTGCTGAAAGTCATCAGCTTAAAGAGAATCAAACAAATTTTCTCTCCAAAAACGCGATTGCGCAGTCAGAGCTCTCTACACCAACTGACAAGGCTGTCAAACAGTTTTTGAAAAAGAACAGCAACATTTTCAAAGGTGATCCCGCCAAAAGGCTGAAGCTTGTTGAAAGCACGACTGATGACCTTGGGTACAAGCACTTTCGATATGCACCTGTGGTTAACGGAGTGCCTATTAAAGATTCACAGGTAATCATTCACGTTGATAAATCCGATAATGTCTATGCGGTCAATGGTGAATTACACAATCAATCTGCTGCAAAAACAGAAAACAGCCAAAAAGTCTCTTCTGAAAAAGCGCTGGCACTCGCTTTCAAAGCCATCGGCAAATCACCAGACGCTGTATCTAACGGAAAGGCCAAAAACAGCAATAAAGCCGAATTAAAAGCTGTAGAAACAAAGGACGGCAGCTATCGTCTTGCTTACGACGTGACGATTCGCTATATTGAACCTGAACCTGCCAACTGGGAAGTCTTAGTTGATGCTGAAACAGGCAGCATATTAAAACAGCAAAACAAAGTAGAACATGCTGCTGCCACTGGAAGCGGAACGACACTAAAGGGCGCAACTGTTCCTTTGAATATCTCTTATGAAAGCGGAAAATACGTACTAAGAGATCTTTCAAAACCAACAGGCACTCAAATCATTACATATGACTTGCAAAACAGACAAAGCTTCCTTCCGGGAACGCTTGTCTCAAGTACAACAAATACATTCACATCTTCATCACAGCGGGCAGCCGTTGACGCCCACTATAATCTCGGTAAAGTGTACGATTATTTTTATACGACATTTAAACGGAACAGCTATGATAACAAAGGCAGTAAAATCGTTTCTTCCGTTCACTACGGCACTCGGTACAATAATGCTGCATGGACAGGAGACCAAATGATTTACGGTGACGGCGACGGTTCATTCTTCTCCCCGCTTTCAGGCTCATTAGATGTGACAGCGCATGAAATGACACATGGCGTCACTCAAGAAACGGCCAACCTGATTTATGAAAATCAGCCGGGGGCATTAAACGAATCTTTCTCTGACGTATTCGGTTATTTTAACGATACAGAAGATTGGGACATCGGTGAAGACATTACAGTCAGCCAGCCTGCTCTCCGCAGCTTGTCCAATCCGACAAAATACGGCCAGCCTGACAATTACGCCAATTACAGAAACCTTCCAAATACAGATGAAGGCGATTATGGCGGCGTACACACAAACAGCGGAATTCCAAACAAAGCCGCTTACAATACTATTACAAAGCTTGGTGTCTCTAAATCACAGCAAATCTATTACCGTGCGTTAACAACGTACCTCACGCCTTCTTCCACGTTCAAAGATGCCAAGGCAGCTCTTATTCAATCAGCCCGTGATCTGTACGGGTCAACTGATGCCGCTAAAGTGGAAGCAGCCTGGAATGCTGTTGGTTTGTAATGTTAAAAAAGCCTGAAATGTCTCAGGCTTTTTTTTCGTTACGTGTTTTAAGATTTTTCTCTTTTTTGTAAGCCTGTCATTCACCCCGAAAGGATGAGAATCAGCAGCCCTTGCTGATATGCGACAGATGGGAGCACAGTCGCTGTAGTACAGAGGAAGCAGCGATACGGCTACCTGCTCAACTGCAAAGATCAAAAACAGCAGTAAGCCAACGCTGAAGCATACAATATTGATCCGGGCTAAAGGGAGATTCTTCCGGCAAACACTTGGCTCAGGTAAAATAAGAAGATCACATTCCGAAGAAAGAGCAAAAATATTGACAAAAAATTTTTTATATGCTATAATTTACCACTAATATATTTATAGGTATAATAAGATTCTCCTGGCCAGGGGAATCTTATTTTTTTTAGGAGGATCATTTCATGAGGAAAACTGAGTACAGCATAACGTCTTTAATTTCAGCTTTTGCCCGCTTATATCATAGCCGATATGACACGCCTCTCATCTTTGATGATTTTATTGCAAAAGACCTCATTAATGAAAAAGAATTTACAAACATTAGCGAGAATATGGTTCAAGGAATATCGTTTTTCAACAAAGAGATGGCCGAACGTCTGCAAAATGATCCTGAAAACATATTAAAATGGGTTACCCAAATCCAGCTGTCGCCTACACCCTTAGCACGTGCTGCATATTGTGAAAAAGTTTTACACAACGAATTGATGCTGGGGGCAAAACAGTATGTCATTCTTGGGGCCGGACTAGATACTTTCTGTTTTCGGCATCCTGAATTAGAAAACAGCTTACGAGTTTTTGAGATTGATCATCCGGCTACACAGCAATTCAAAAAAAATAAGCTAAAAGATACAGATCTGACAATTCCGGGACATCTTCACTTTGTTCCTATGGATTTTACCAATACGTTTTCGTATCAGCCTCTTATAGATGAGGGATTTGAAAACACAAAAACATTCTTCAGCCTTCTGGGAGTGTCTTATTATTTAGCAAGAGAAGAAAATGCAAGCTTGATCAGAAATTTATTTTCTCATGTCCCATCAGGAAGCTCTATCGTTTTTGATTATGCTGACGAAACACTCTTTACAGCAAAAGGAACGTCAAATAGAGTTGAACATATGGTGAAAATGGCTGCCGCAAGCGGAGAACCGATGAAATCGTGTTTCACTTATCAAGAAATTGAAAATCAGTTAGAATCATCAGGTTTACTGATCTATGAACATCTAGCACCAGACGATATTAATGATCAATTCTTCAACAATCGAACAGACGATTTATCAGCGTTTGAAACGATTCATTATATTCATGCAGTAAAAAAATGATTTTTAATTCATCAGAGCCTCTCAATTTTTAGGAGGCTCTTTATGGTACTGGCATACAAAAAAAGCTGCCGTTATCATACAGCAGCTTCTGCTAAAGGCTTCACAAGGATCATAAACGATTTGCCTTTCTCATCTTTCTCCGTTTTCAGCTGTTCAAATCCGCATTGGCCCAAAAACAATATCCATTCACTGCGGTCAATGGGAACTGCCGCAAACATCGCTTTATGTTTGGCTCCGAGAATTTTGCTGATCTGTTCAATGATCATCCTCGCATGCCCCTTTTTTTCTTCAGCCGGATCAATCAGCACCGTTCCAAGCCACGGCTTTCCGTTGGAAGGCGCCCACTCGAGATGATAGCTGACGGCAATAGGCAAACCGTCTTTTTCCCATATAAGCCATGATCCGTTGTACATGGAGTAGGAGATCATATAGCTTTCTGCATCTTTCTCCCCGAACTCCTCCTCTTTCCATACAGGATGAGCCTCCGCGAGCTTCTCTAACAAGCAGAGGTCATCCTGTACAAATGGCCTACTTTCGAGCATGAAGGTACTCTTCACATATCATTTTATGTATAGAGGGGTTTCCGGCCAGCACACTGTGATTTTCTAAGAAGGTAAATGGCTCTCCCTCTATGGTCGTATAGATGCCCCCTACTTCATTTAACAGCACACAGCCGGCTGCATAATCCCATGGCGCAAGACGCATCGTGATGTAAGCATCTATTCTTCCTGCAGCGACATTTGCCAGCTCTAAAGCGGCAGAACCGTAGGAGCGTGTGCCTCTGACTCTTTTCACAAGAGGCGCTAACACATTTGGATCAATCCTTCTGTTTTCCGTTACCCATGTCGCATTAATGGCAAGAATCGCTTCTTCAATAGCGGTTTCTTTTAAAGGAGCCAGCTTCGTTTCATTCATATAAGCTCCTCTTCCGCTAAATGCATGATACAGCTCATCATGCACCACATCATAAATCAAACCGATTTTTCCTTCTCCGTTTTCAAAAATTCCAATTGAAATCGCAAAATTTCTTTGCTGATGCACAAAATTCATCGTCCCGTCAATCGGGTCGATAATCCAGACAACTCCCTCCAGTGAGTGGAGTTTGTCTCCTTGTCCTTCTTCTCCGAGTATGCGGTGTCCCGGAAACGTTTCTTGAATGCGTTCAATGAAAAACATTTCCGTTTCTTTATCAATATTGGTGACTAAATCATTCGGATTTGATTTCGTTTCAATTGTCAGGCTTTCATTCATGGATTGTTTAATTCTCGTGCCTGCTTCTCTTACCCATTTCTTTGCAATCTCATCAATTTCCGTCCAATTTGCCATTCGTGCGTACCTCTCTTCTATGTAGACCTTTATTTTATAGGATACTGATAACGGCGGTGAAAAAGCAAGGAAAATGAAAAATATCCCTTCTCACGTAAAAACGAACCATTCACGCGGTTCGTTTTCACTATCGCTTGTTACCCGTTAAGACGAATCCATTCTTTTCTGAGTCGCTCAAGTTTGTTTTTGCTTTGTTCAATCTGTTCTTCATTTTCTTTTTGCATTGCTTCATATAGGGTTGCCAATTCATAATCAACCTCTAGTCTCCAGACAGCTACACGATTGTTTTTCTCTTCCTTAAATCCCTCTTTTACAACTTGCCTCATTGTCTTTCGCCCCTTCCAGAGATCATTTGTTTGTAAAAAAGCATCCCATTTTGCCATTCAACAATGATTACTTCTTATATCGTATGTTTGTTCTATTTACGCGTAACACGATTCTGAAAATTGTGTGTTTACCTACTGGTTTATTACCTCATTTCCCCTTTCTTCAAACGCGCTCAATCTTTTTGACGCTCGTATGAACTGTGATAAAATATGTTTACTAGCATGAAGGAGGAAAACCATGACACAAATGCGTTTTACGGAAGAAGACTTTAACACATTTACAATAGAAGGCTTAGACGCGCGCATGGAGGTATTAAAAGAGACGGTCCGTCCAAAACTTACAGCTCTAGGCGAACATTTCGCCCCAACTTTATCAGCTTTAACCGGAGACGAAATGTTTCCTCATGTGGCCAAGCACGCAAGAAGATCCGTCAATCCTCCTGCTGACAGCTGGGTCGCATTCGCAAACAGCAAAAGAGGCTATAAAAAACTGCCGCATTTTCAGATTGGTTTATGGGAAACCCACGTATTTGTGTGGTTCGCGATTATTTATGAATCCCCTATCAAAGAAGAATACGGCAAATTGCTTGAAGCGAATCAGGAAACCATCACTAAGAATATCCCTGACAGCTTCGTTTGGTCCGCAGATCATACAAAACCGGGCGTACACAAGCAGTCTGAAATGGACAAGGAACAGCTGAAGACGCTGTTTGAGCGGTTGCAGACTGTTAAAAAAGCTGAGCTGTTATGCGGCATCCAGCTTCAAAAAGAAGAAGTGCTAAATATGAATAACCAGGAATTCCTTCAGCGTATCACTGATGCCTTTAAGCAACTTGCTTTTCTGTACCGCTTCACCCAAAAAGTATCACAAGCATAAAAAAGAGCCGGAGTATCCCCGGCTCTTTTTCTTACATCTTAATCTTCGCCTGATCAGATTCCCTTGCCTGTTTGACCGTGCGATAAGGAGAGTATGTACTTTGTTCTTCAAACTCGCCGCATATCTTTTTTTCCTCAGCCTTTCCCGGTACTATTTCCTTGAATCGGCGGTAAGCGTTAAGCAGTTCTTCACGATCTGCACCTTTTTCGTATGCAAGCTCAACCTGCTGAAAAAACGCGATCACATCCACTGCTTCTTCGGTTGTCCAATCTTCATTCATCGGATATTGGTATTCCATTTTCTTCACTCCTTATAGATTTGCTTCTCTTAAAAGAAAGCATCTTCATTGATCATAAATTGTTCTTTACATTCTTTCAAGTTCATAATATAATTCATTTGTTTTACGTCTAAAAAACGGTTGAGAAACTGATTTTAATACACACTATTATGCATAGGTATGATTACAAAGGTGGGAAAACAATTGTCGCAACATGAAACACCCTTATACACAGGACTGAAAAAGCATGCAAGCAGACAGCCTGTACAATTCCACATTCCCGGCCATAAAAAAGGGGCAGGAATGGACCCAGAATTCAGACAATTTATCGGTGAAAACGCGTTAAGCATAGATTTAATCAATATTGAACCATTAGACGACTTGCACGCGCCAAAAGGCATCATTAAACAGGCACAGGATCTGGCGGCCGAAGCATTTGGCGCAGACCACACATTTTTTTCTGTTCAGGGAACAAGCGGCGCCATTATGACAATGGTGATGGCTGTTTGCGGACCTGGAGATAAAATTATTATTCCAAGAAATGTGCATAAATCAATTATGACAGCTATTGTATTTTCCGGAGCAATTCCAATCTTTATTCATCCTGAAATTGACAATGAATTAGGCATCTCCCACGGCATTACACTTGAATCTGCCAAACGGGCGCTTACCGAGCATCCAGATGCAAAAGGGCTTCTCGTCATCAACCCGACATATTTCGGTGTTGCAGCCGACTTAAAAAGCATCGTAGAACTCGCTCATTCGTTTGATGTGCCGGTGCTTGTTGATGAGGCACACGGCGTTCACATTCATTTTCACGATGAATTGCCGCTTTCAGCCATGCAGGCAGGAGCAGATATAGCTGCGACTAGTGTACACAAACTGGGCGGATCACTGACGCAAAGCTCCATTTTAAACATAAGAGAGGGCCTTGTATCCAAGGACAGAGTGCAATCCATTCTGAGCATGCTGACAACAACATCAACTTCTTATTTGCTTCTCGCCTCTCTGGATGTTGCCAGAAAACGCCTTGCGACAGAAGGCCATCAGCTTGCTGAGGAAACACTGAAGCTTGCCAGCCAGACGAGAGACCGCCTCAATCAGATTGAAGGCATTTATTGTGTCGGTTCTGAGATTCTTGTTTCAAAAGCAGCTTACAGCTATGACCCGACAAAATTGATTATCTCTGTTAAAAGTCTTGGACTCACAGGCCATGACGTAGAAAAATGGCTTCGTGAATCCTTTAATATTGAAGTTGAGCTTTCTGATCTTTACAATATTTTGTGTATTTTCACCCCTGGTGACAGCCAAAATGATGCAGACCGGCTTGTAGAGGCTTTAACAGAGATTGCACATCATATGTCAGAAAAAGATGTAACACATCAGCCAACTGAAGTTCTTCTCCCAGGAATTCCTTTATTGGCAATGACTCCACGTGATGCTTTCTACGCAAATACGGAAGTCATCCCTTTAAGAGAAGCAGTCGGACGGATTATCGCTGAATTTGTAATGGTATATCCACCTGGTATTCCAATCTTCATTCCAGGTGAAATAATTACAGAAGACAACATCAGCTACATTTTCAAGAACCTTGACGCAGGTCTCCCTGTTCAAGGACCTGAAGACTCAACTTTAAAGATGATTCGGGTCATTAAAGAACAAAAAGCGATTCAATAAATAAAAAGCATGCGGCTTGAGGGGACTGATCCCCGTTTTTGAGACAGGGATCAAAACACCTTTTAAACAGCCAATTGTCGATAGTTTATCGGTGATTGGTTGTTTAGTTTCGTATGAATACGAATATTGTTATAATAATGAATGTATTCTATGACAGAGCGT
>NZ_JALAYA010000062.1:566-897 GCF_026796395.1 Bacillus sp. T17B1 | reverse complement strand
ACAGGTTAAGTTCACCGCATCCAGCGGTGACACCTGTGTGACCTGCGTCGTGCAGGCCTTAGTTTGACTGACTACGCACATCGCTGTGCGATTTTTATAAAAAATGAATTAACAGGTACGTTTTGTCTTGTTTAGTTTTCAAAGATCATTTCAATTTTTCGCTTTGTTAAAGCAACTTTATTAGTATACGATGTTGCTTCTTTAAAGTCAATAACTTTTTTAAAAACTTTTTGGTGGAGCCTAGCGGGATCGAACCGCTGACCTCCTGCGTGCAAAGCAGGCGCTCTCCCAGCTGAGCTAAGGCCCCAAGAAAATGGTCGGGAAGACAGGA
>NZ_JALAYA010000062.1:0-469 GCF_026796395.1 Bacillus sp. T17B1 | reverse complement strand
CCAATTGAGCTACGGGCGCAAAACTTAATGCCGAGGGCCGGACTTGAACCGGCACGGTAGTCACCTACCGCAGGATTTTAAGTCCTGTGTGTCTGCCAATTCCACCACCCCGGCGTGGATGGTATAGTTGGAGCGGAAGACGGGATTCGAACCCGCGACCCCCACCTTGGCAAGGTGGTGTTCTACCACTGAACTACTTCCGCAGACAGGATGTCCAGTTTTAATGACTGTTATCCTATATAATGCGGGTGAAGGGACTTGAACCCCCACGTCATAAAGACACTAGATCCTAAGTCTAGCGCGTCTGCCAATTCCGCCACACCCGCGTAAAATGGTGAGCCATGAAGGACTCGAACCTTCGACCCTCTGATTAAAAGTCAGATGCTCTACCAACTGAGCTAATGGCTCTTCTTACAAGAGACTTGAGTATTATATCATATAAAAGTGGTGCCGGCAAGAGGACTTGAAC
>NZ_JALAYA010000061.1:0-13188 GCF_026796395.1 Bacillus sp. T17B1 | reverse complement strand
CTTGACAGGGGTAAGACCACAGCGCTGATCCTTTTTGAATTTTACTTTTTTTGATTCGGTATGATGAAGGATAATGCCCCTGAATCTGTTCATTTCCTCTTTAGAATGAAAAAAATGTTTTGGTACCGCAATATATTGGCTGCTGGATGTATTAATCCGGAAGATATTCTTATATTCGAAAACAGCTGTTACTTCATTCCAATGAAAAATGAGGTCATACTTTTTAGAACATATACGGATTCCTTCTTCATTTAGGGTATACGTTCTTTTGGATTTAATCCGTTCGTTCTTCTTGTATGCTCTAGAGAACTTTACATATAGAAGAAGGAGGAGCAGCAGTGTAAACAGAACAGACATCACGATAATGAATACTATTCATAAACAAGTTAAGCGCTTCGCTGCCATAAACAATACGGGGCCACCCGTTAATGAAATGAACTGCAGCAAAATGGCGCAAAACAACAGAAAGTAAAAGAGTGAGATTTTTACGACTTGAAAAAAAAGATTTCTCTTACATCCTTAAAAGTAATTTCTATGATGTTCCCCGGCCTTCGCGTAGGGGCCGCTGTTTTGCCGGATGTGCTGGCTGACACGTTTCACACGTACAAAAAGCTGAACGACATCGACTGCTCGATGATTTCTCAAGCTGCGTTAGAAATTTATCTGAAAAGCGGCATGTATGGCAGGCATAAGGAGAAAATCCGCGCATCCTATAAGGAACGGTCACTGAGGCTTCATCAAGCCATTCAAACATATAGGCAGCTGGGGAGCGGCCGCTTTACGTTCTCCAGCGGGCAGGCACCCTGCATGCACACTCATCTAGTGCTTCCTCGAGATCTGCCAGCCTCAAGGGTGATTCAAAGGTTGAAAAAACAAGGGGTTCTCCTTGAGGCGATAGACCGTCATTACTTATCAGATTATCCGAAAGAAAATCTATTAAAAATCAATATTTCTAATGTGAAAACGGAAGATATTGACCATGGCATCAAGCTGCTGATGAGCCACTTATAAAAGCGCTTCGTACGAGATCATTGTGATATCCTCGGGGAAATCAGGGTGTGCGGCGCATACGGCCATTTTGTAGCCGGGATCCACCTCATAGGTTTTGATATAGCATGGTGTATGGCTGTCTGTAAGCTCAATGGACACTTTTCCGTCCTGGTGCAGGCGCACTGAAAAGGAATCTAGAGGAAGCGATAAGCCTTTGCCTTCCTGTTTGATATAGCTTTCTTTCATTGACCATAGATGATAAAAATAGTCTGTCTGCTCGTCCTTGTTTTTTGCTAAAAGGTCACTGTACTCTGTTTTTGAAAAGAAACGTTTGGCGATATCAAGGCTGATTGGTTTCATTTTTTCAATATCGATGCCGATCGGCTGTGAATCAAACGCACAAACGATCCAGCGGCCGGAGTGAGAAATGTTAAAATGGGCGTCAGGAAGATCAGGGATGAAGGGCTTCCCGTATTCCTGTGCGCTGAAGCGGATGTCAGCTTTGTCCAGCTGATGCTGCCCGCTGATGACTGAGCGAACGAGCACATCTCCCAGCAGGGTGCGGTGAGCATCTTCTTTATGATAAAATCTCCGGCATTTCTCCCGTTTTTCAGGTGAGATGAAAGACATGAACCGGTCAGTCTCTTCCTGGGAAAGCGGCCGGTCCATATAAATTCCGTAAATTTTCATTCTAGATCCTCCGTCTGCAAAAGATTGTCAAAACCATCCTATCATACTTCAACAAGACTCATATAGAGGAGAAAATAAAAAAACAAAGCCGAAACGGCTTTGTTTTAGTGTATAGGCGGAGTTGCTTTCACAGCGGCTGTCCGCCTTGCCACAGCATAATTCAGCAGCTGGATGGACTGCGGCAATGAAAAGCGCAAAATGATACCGGTGAGGATGGCGGTCAAAATTGTACCTAAACCGATCGGACCGCCCATGCCCCATGCCGCAAACAAAATTGTTATTTCCATGCCGTTCCGCACCCATTGCACATTCCAGCCGGTTTTTTCTGTAATCAGCATCATCAGTGAATCACGCGGCCCCGCGCCAAGGCCCGCTGATACATAAACACCGACGCCGTAGCCGATCAGCAGCACGCCGAGAGAGAAGACGATGACGGAGCCTGTGTAGGTGGAGGGGGCAGGCAGAAGAAAATTGAAAAAATCTATAAAAACACCAATGAGCACCATGTTCAAGATCGCCCCAATTTTTGGCCAAGTCCTCGTAAACAATGACGTTAATCCGACGATGAGCGCTCCAATAATGATGGACCACTGGCCGACGGTAAGCCCGAAATGCTGAAACAGGCTGTAATGAAATGCATCCCACGGACTAATGCCGAGTGCTTTCCCTTCTATCGTCAGGGATACACCAAAAGCCAAAATGATCAAACCGGCAAAATAAAATGTCCAGCGCAGAACAAGTTCTTGCTTCACGTGAGGTCCCTTCTTTCGTAAAATGCAGTCGAGTGTCATTGTAGCACATCTGACAAAAGGGCGGAATAGGCGAAAGGGGCTCAACCATAAAAAACAGGGCTGAGGCAGCCCTGTTTTTCTTTTTACAGCGGGTTCAAAATCCGGTTTAAGAACCGCTGCGTCCGTTCTTCTTTTGGTGCGGAGAAGATTTGCTCCGGCGGTCCCTGTTCCACGATTACACCGCCATCGATGAAGACGACTTCGTCCGCCACATCCTGGGCGAATTTGATTTCGTGGGTCACGACGACCATGGTCCAGCCTTCGTTGGCCAAATCCTTGATAACCTTCAGCACCTCTCCGACAAGCTCGGGGTCAAGCGCTGAGGTCGGTTCGTCAAACAGCATGAGCTCAGGCTGAATGGCCAATGCGCGGGCGATGCCGACGCGCTGCTGCTGGCCGCCGGAGAGCTGGAACGGATATAAGTCCATTTTTTCCTTCAATCCGACTTTTTCAAGAAGCTGAATCGCTTCTTTTCTGACTTCCTCTTTGTTCCGTTTTTGCACCTGAACAGGGCCCTCCATGATGTTTTCAAGGGCTGTGCGGTGCGGGAACAGGTGATACGCCTGAAATACCATTCCGGATTTCCGGCGCAGCTTTAGGATATCTGCCTGTTTCACTTTTTTGGAGAAATCGATGGAGAAATCATCAAATGAAAGCTCCCCGCGATTTGGGATCTCCAGCGCATTCAGGCAGCGGAGCAGCGTCGTTTTCCCTGAACCTGAAGGCCCAAGTATGGCGATGACTTTTCCTTTTTTAATCTTTATATCTATCTTTTTTAAAATTTCATTTTCACCGAATGATTTGTTTAATCCTTTAACGGTAAGCATACTCGGAACCTCCTTATTTGGCCACGTAGCGGTCAAGACGCCGTTCGATGACATGCTGGACGAGTGAAAGCAGGAAGCAGATTATCCAATAAATAAAGGCTGCTTCAATATAGATCACTAAAATCTGATCAAGATTCCGCGCGCCGATTTCCTGAGCTTTTCTGAACAGCTCAGCGACCAAAATCTGAGAAGCGAGGGATGTATCTTTGATCAGGCTGATAAAGGTATTGGATAATGGCGGGATCGACACACGAAACGCCTGCGGCAAAATGACGCGGAACAGCGTTTTCTGATGTGTCATGCCAATTGTGTAACCGGCTTCCCATTGCCCTTTCGGCACGGATAAAATAGATGCCCGGATGATTTCAGATGCATAAGCACCGACGTTTAATGAAAAGGCGATAACTGCGCTTGGAAATGGATCTAATGTGATGTTAAAGGCCGGGAACAAATAGAAAATGATGAACAATTGAACGAGAAGAGGAGTGCCCCGTATCGCGGATACGTATATGCTGAACACCCATCTCAAAGGTCTCACTTTCGACATTCTGGCAAGCGCCGTAATCAGCGCCAGTATCATTCCGAATATAAAGGAAAGAATGGTAAGGGGAATCGAATAGTAGATTCCCCCTGAAAGTATCGGCCAGAATGACTGCTGCACCAGATCCCACGGGATCGCCGTGCCAAGCGTCAATGCCGGCAGATTATTTAGAAACATCTTCGCCGAACCATTTTTTAGAAATTTTAGAAAGAGTCCCGTCCTCTTTCATTTCTTTTAAAGCTTTGTTGACTTGATCAACAACTTCGTCGCTTCCTTTGCGGAACGTGAAGTACGTTTCTTGAGGATCACCTGTTTCAAACGCGATTTTCACGTTTTTGTTGCCTGATGTTTTTAAATAGTTCAATACGGCAAGCTTATCGTTGTATGTCATATCGACGCGGCCCTGCTGGATCAATTGTAGGGATTGTGCCAAGCCTTCAACACCTTCAACTTTCGCGCCCGCATCTGTAGCTAATTTATTATAGTTGCTTGTCAGTGATTGAGCTGACGTTTTCCCTTTTACATCTGCTTCTGACTTAATATCGTTGTTGTCTTTTTTCGTCACGACAACGGCTCTCGATGTTGTGTATTTATCTGAGAAATCATATTTTTCTTCACGATCTGTTTTTCCGACTTGGTTGGCAATGACGTCAAATCGTTTGGAATTCAGGCCGGCAAACATGCTGTCCCATTGCGTTTCTTTAAAGTCGGCTTTCAGTCCCAGACGTTTTGCGACTTCTGTAATGACTTCCACATCATAGCCAGTCAACTTGTCAGTGTCCTTGTCGTGGTAAGTGAACGGTTCATATGTTCCTTCCGTACCGACTGTCAGCACACCTTTTTTCTTAATAGAAGCCCAAAGATCGCCGTCTTTGGCATTATCTTTTGACTGATTGTTATTTCCTGCTCCGCAAGCTGCGAGAACGGCAATGCTTACGACCATGAATAAAGCCAATAATGCTTTTTTCATCTTATTCCCCACTTTTCTGGTTGATTTTATTGAAATAAAGAAATAGCTTACAAATCTAAAGGATAACTTTTTTTTAGTATGAGTCAAGTAATTGGTTTTCATAAGGCAAAATCTTTTAAAACAAATCCAAAAATTGCTGTACCGGTTTTGGCAAATAACTGTCTGTTCTCCAGATGACTGCCGGTGTCATAATGAAAGGATTGTTTTCGATATGGACGGTGTGAACATGGTTTCTCATATGAACAGGAATCATCGTGACGGGCAGAATGGATGCGCCGAATCCGGATGAGACGAGACTGAGCAAAGTTGCGGAATCGTGGCATTCGCAAACAATGCGCGGTTCCAGATTCAAACGATGAAATTCATTCATGACCTGATTATAGACGCCCTTCCCGTTGACAGGCCGCAGCAAAATCAGCGGAAAGGAAGGAATGTCCTCCATTTTAATAGTGTCACCGCACGGATACCCGGCTTCTTCTGAAAGCACGAGCACACATGGAATATCATCAAGCTGTTTGAATTGAACTGTATCGCTTTTGATCAGCGTCGTGGTGACCGCAGCATCAATTTGACGGCTTTCAAGGAGCTCAAACAGTGTCGCAGGCTCATTCTCCCAAATGTTAAAGGTGAGGTGCGGGTATCTCTCTTTGATCTGTGTTACTTTTTCAAGCATCAGAGCCGCGCAATAAATCGTTGAACCCACGGCCAGCGTGCCGGCTACCTCTTCCTTCAGCTCTTGTACCTCAATGACTGCATCTTCAAACCTGTGCAGAATCTCTTTGGCCCTTTTCAGAAAAACAGTTCCTTCATATGTAAGCGTCATTTGTTTTTTCTTATTCCGGTCAAATAGAACAACACCTAGCTCGTCCTCCAGTTGTTTCAGCTGCCTGCTTAAAGGTGGCTGCGCCATATGAAGCTTTTTGGCGGCGGATGTGATTTTTTGTTCTTGGGCAATGGTAATGAAATATCGAAGCTGGCGAATGTCCAAAAAAAAGCGCCTCCTTACTATACCTTTTAGGTATTAAATATAGATTTAACAGATATTTTTAATATGGATATATCAGGAGTATGATGGAAATGAAAACAGAATTCAAGCGTAAAGGAGGGGGCAAAGTGAAACTCGTTGTCGGAATGACAGGGGCAACAGGGGCTATTTTCGGGGTCAGGCTGCTTGAGTGGCTGAAGGTCGCCGAAGTAGAAACCCATCTTGTTGTGTCTCCTTGGGCTAACGTCACGATCAAACACGAAACAGGCTATACCTTAAAAGAAGTAGAACAACTGGCCACATACAATTATTCGCATAAGGACCAGGCGGCAGCCATTTCAAGCGGGTCGTTTGATACGGATGGAATGATTGTTGCGCCATGCAGCATGAAATCTCTCGCAAGCATTCGCACAGGGATGGCGGATAATCTGCTGACGCGCGCGGCGGATGTCATGCTTAAGGAGAGAAAGAAACTCGTCCTTTTAACGAGAGAGACACCTTTGAACCAGATTCATCTCGAAAATATGCTAGCGCTTACGAAAATGGGTACCATCATTCTTCCTCCGATGCCGGCATTTTATAATCAGCCGAGCAGTTTAGAGGAAATGGTCGACCATATTGTATTCAGAACGTTGGACCAATTCGGCATTCGCCTCCCTGAAGCGAAACGCTGGAATGGGATTGAAAAACAAAAAGGAGGAGCTTGATCATGGCTTATCAAGATTTCAGAGAATTTCTCGCTGCCCTTGAAAAAGAAGGACAGCTGCTAACAGTGAATGAAGAGGTAAAGCCCGAGCCGGATTTAGGGGCCGCAGCACGCGCTGCCAGCAATCTTGGAGATAAAAGCCCCGCGCTCTTATTTAACAATATTTACGGCTATCACAACGCACAAATTGCGATGAATGTGATCGGCTCTTGGCCGAACCATGCGATGATGCTGGGCATGCCAAAAGACACGCCAGTGAAAGAACAGTTTTTTGAATTCGCGAAACGTTATGACCAGTTTCCAATGCCGGTCAAACGTGAGGAATCAGCGCCGTTTCATGAAAATGAAATCACAGAAGATATTAATTTGTTCGATATACTGCCCCTTTTCAGAATTAATCAAGGAGACGGCGGTTACTATTTAGACAAAGCATGTGTCATTTCACGCGATCTTGAAGATCCTGGCAATTTCGGCAAACAGAATGTCGGCATTTACAGAATGCAGGTGAAAGGAAAAGACCGCCTTGGCATTCAGCCTGTGCCGCAGCATGATATTGCGATCCATCTGCGTCAAGCTGAAGAACGCGGCATCAATCTGCCGGTTACCATTGCGCTCGGCTGTGAGCCAGTCATAACAACCGCGGCATCGACTCCGCTTCTTTATGATCAGTCAGAATACGAAATGGCAGGCGCCATTCAAGGCGAACCATATCGCATCGTGAAATCTAAGCTGTCTGATCTTGATGTTCCATGGGGCGCTGAAGTAGTGCTTGAAGGTGAAATCATTGCCGGAGAGCGTGAATATGAAGGGCCGTTCGGTGAGTTCACAGGCCATTATTCAGGCGGACGCAGCATGCCGATTATCAAAATTAAACGCGTATATCATAGAAACAATCCGATTTTTGAACATTTATACTTAGGCATGCCTTGGACAGAATGCGATTACATGATTGGCATTAACACTTGTGTGCCGCTTTATCAGCAGTTAAAAGAAGCGTATCCGAATGAAATTGTGGCTGTGAACGCCATGTACACTCACGGTTTAATTGCGATTGTTTCCACAAAAACACGCTATGGCGGATTTGCGAAAGCAGTTGGTATGCGCGCGCTCACGACACCGCACGGGCTCGGCTATTGCAAAATGGTCATTGTCGTTGATGAGGATGTCGATCCATTCAATCTGCCGCAGGTCATGTGGGCGCTTTCGACAAAAATGCATCCGAAGCACGATGCGGTCATCATTCCAGACTTATCTGTCCTGCCGCTTGACCCGGGATCTAATCCATCAGGAATCACTCACAAAATGATTCTTGACGCCACTACACCGGTTGCGCCGGAAACAAGAGGCCATTATTCACAGCCGCTTGATTCACCATTAACAACGAAAGAATGGGAACAAAAATTAATGGACTTCATGAATAAATAAGGAAAGGATGATCGAAATGCATACATGTCCTCGATGCAATTCAAAAAAGGGAGAACTTATGAGCAAATCGCCTGTGGAAGGCGCTTGGGAAGTTTATCAGTGTCAAACATGTTTTTTTACATGGAGATCCTGTGAGCCGGAAAGCATTACAAATCCGGCGAAATACAATCCGGCATTTAAAATTGATCCGAAGGAAACAGAAACAGCAATTGAAGTTCCGGCTGTGCCGGAACGAAAGGCTTGATCAGCGTGAGCTGTATGTCAGACCGCCTTTTTGAGCTGCTTGACGGGAATCGCCTGAAGGAGAAGCAGCAGGAGGCTTTCGTTTTGCAAACGGTATCGGAGGATGGCTGGCCGCACGCCGCTATGATCAGCGCGGGAGAAATCATTGCAATAAGCCGAACAGATGTCCGAATCGCTCTGTGGAAAAACACAGCGACTGCAGCCAACATCCTTTGCACAGGAAAAGCGCAGTTCACGGCATGGTGGAAGGGAGCCGCTCATTATGTGAAGCTGCAATGCGAGCCTTTGCCGCCTCTAAAAGAAGCCGAATATGACAGAGAACGTTTTGCCTGCCGTATTGTTTCGGTGAGGGAGGACGTGGCGAAATATGCTGATTTGACTTCTGGTGTCCGTATCCAGCTTCACAGTCCTGAAGAGGTGCTGAACAGATGGGAAAAGACGCTTGAGGAGTTAAAACGGTAATATCGAAAGCCTGACGCCATGCGTCAGGCTTTTATTTTATATAATGAAAAAAAAGGGGGCGTGTGAAATGGAACGGACGGGAATCTGTCACTCAGACGGTTTTGATTTATCCTATCGAATCGAGGGGGAGGGCGCAACCATCCTTGTGATCGGAAGTGCGGTTTACTACCCGCGTCTTTTTTCCTCAGACATCAAACAGAAATATCAATGGATATTTGCTGATCACAGAGGATTTGCCAAGCCAAAGCGGGCACCGCGGGCAGAGGACTCGAGGCTTGATGCCGTTTTGGAGGATATAGAAAGGGTTAGAATGTCTCTACAGCTGGAGGATGTCGTCATCTTGGGCCATTCCGGACATGCATTTATGGCTTTAGAATATGCCAGGACATATCCTAAACATGTCCGGAAGGTTGCGCTTTTCAACACTGCACCTGATAATAGTGAAGCAAGACAGCGAAAAAGTGAATCGTTTTTCATGGAGACAGCCAGTCTTGAGAGAAAAAAACGTTTTGAAAAAGATATTGCGAATTTGCCGCTGGACATCAAAAAAGATCCTGAGAGACGCTTTGTGCACATGTGTATTCGAGCTGAAGCGAAAAGCTTTTATCAAGAGCGGCCCCATGCTGCTGCTTTATGGGACAGTGTTTTCACGAATATGCCGATTATCGATGAATTATGGGGCCATACATTTGCCCAGCTTAACCTTATTCAGAGGTTAGCTGATGTTCAAGTGCCGGTCTACATCGGCTTAGGAAGATATGATTATCTAGTTGCGCCTGTTACACTGTGGGATGCTGTTGACGGTTTATATCCGCATGTGGAGAAGGTTATTTTTGAGAAGAGCGGCCATCAGCCAATGCTGGAAGAACCGCAAGTCTTTGATCGAAGCTTCAGCAAATGGATAGATAAATAAAAAAACAGCCCCGCGGGCTGTTTTTTTATTACAGTATCCCTTTCATCGCACGCTTAATAATTGGCGAGAGCAGCAGCAGAATGCCACCGAGGATGATAGAAATCAAGCCGATGGTGCCGAAGTAAGTTGTTTCAGGGATTTTATCAAATAACCCGGCTACTTGGGCATTAATCGCTTGGGCTGATGCATTCGTCAGCATCCACAGACTCATTGTTTGTGCAGAGAATGCAGATGGCGCAAGTTTTGTTGTGACGGATAATCCGACTGGTGACAAGCATAACTCTCCTAGCACAACAAGCAAGAAACTGAGAACAAGCCAAAGCGGGCTTACGAGTGCCTCTTTTCCTTGCATAGCCGGGAATACCATAATGACAAATGACAAGCCGGCTAAAATAATTCCGATTGAGAATTTAACTGGTGTAGACGGCTGGCGTTTGCCAAGCTTCATCCAGAGCCATGCGAAAATTGGTGCGAAAATGACGACAAACAATGGGTTTAATGATTGGAACCAAGAGGACTGAAGTTCTAATCCGCCCAACGAAAGCTTTGTGCGTTCATCAGCGTATAACGCAAGAATGGTTGCTCCCTGTTCCTGAATCGCCCAGAACATGACAGCAGCGATAAACAAAGGAACGTAAGCGGCAAGACGAGATTTTTCTGTTTTGTCCGCTTTTTTGCTTGTAAACATGATAATGAAATAAACGATAGGAATCAAAATACCGAGAATACTTACTAGATTGATGAACCGATTGATCGTCAGCACGCCTGTTTGTACAGCGATAATCGCAGCAACCGCTACCACGATCACTCCGATACTAGTGCCGATCGCTGATTTTTTAGACAGCGGATTCGGCACATTCGAACCTGCAATCCCGAGGTTTTTCTTTCTTGTTAAAGCAAATACGATTAGTCCGAGAAGCATTCCGACTGCGGCAGCTCCGAAGCCGAGATGATAGTTGTACTTCTGTCCGAGTGTTCCGACAATTAACGGCGCGAGTAAACCACCGAGGTTAATTCCCATATAGAAAATACTGAAACCTGAGTCACGGCGCGGATCTTCTTTCGTATAAAGATCCCCAACTACGCTTGAGACGTTTGGTTTTAATAGGCCAGTTCCGATAATAATCAGCGCCATGCTGATATAGAATGCTGTCGCGCTGCCCGGATAGGCGAGTGCAATGTGACCGAACATAATGAATATGCCGCCGTAAAACACGGTGTTTGCGGTACCAAATATCCGGTCTGCGAGCCATCCGCCAATAATACTGGACATGTATACGAGAGATCCGTAGATCGACATAATGGCAACTGCTGTGCCCTTGTCAAAGCCAAGCCCTCCGTTTACCGTCTCTGTATACAAATAGTAAAGTAAGATTGCTCTCATTCCATAGTAAGAGAAACGCTCCCAAAATTCGGTGAAAAATAGTGTAAATAGTCCCCTCGGGTGACCAAAGAACCCTTTTTGCGGGACGCTTTTAATGATACTTTCGTTATCAATCGAAGCCATGTCAGCCAAACCCTTTCTTAAAAAAGTGTATTATAAAAATCATATTCTTATATAATACTTGTGTCAATATAATTTATACTCATTTCAAATAGTTCCATAATGGAAAAAGTTATAAATGTATAAAAATAGTGTTTTTGTCCTGATTATTAAGTCCTTTTTTGTAAGGTTTTCTTACAAGACTATTCCTTTATATTTTTTTAATAAAATTATAGAAAAATGTACAAGCGGATCGGGCCTTTGTGAGTATTATGATAGTAATCATAGAGAAGGAGGCTCACAATTGGCTGAATTCATATTAAATGCGGCGGATTTCGGTATCTTAGGAGATGGTAAAACGGATTCAACAGTACTGATTAATCAATGCCTCAGTACGGCTGTTTCGAAAGGATATCATACTGTCTGGTTTCCAAAGGGAACATATTTAATAGACGGAACGTTTGGGGGAGATCCCAATCAGAAGTTTCGAAATGCTGGGATCATAGTTCCCGGCAATCTTGAGATTGTGATGGACCCCGAGTGTATCATCAAGGTGATCCCAAACAGTTCGTGGGGTTATTCCGCATTTTATGTAGGCAAGCAAGAGAATATAACCATTTCCGGGGGACAAATTATCGGCGAGCGTGACGAGCATACGTATGTGTCTGCGGGGATAAGGTCAACCCATGAATGGGGCTTTGGCATATGCATTGAAGGATGCTCGAATGTTGTCATTGATGATGTCAAAATTTCTGATTTTACCGGCGACGGGATCATTGTCAGCCCGAGGGGATTAAAGACAAATAATGATTATCGAACGTCAGAGCATATTACCATTCGCCGCTGTGAGGTACGGCGGTCGAGGAGAAATAACATTTCCATAACCGGATGTGACATGGTCACGGTGGAGGAGTGCGTGATTGCAGACGCCGGAACGGGAAATGGGACAGCGCCGAGATTCGGAATTGACATAGAAGGATATGGCGAAGGTGATGTGGATTATGAAGAACCGATCAATGTATCTATTCGCAACAATCACTTTATCGGCAACGTTTCAAGTTCCGTGACCAATTTTAACGGGTACGGCATTTCAATAGAAGGAAACCATTCAGACAATACGATCAGCTACGGATATGGAACGCAAACAGTGATCAAGGGAAATATCCTGAGACGGGCGGAAGGCGCGGCTGCTGTGCCTCGAGTTGGGATTACCGGACTCGGTGTGTCACAAGGAAAAGAGAGCAGTGATGCGGTCATCGCAGGGAATCTCATTACCGGGTTTTCAACCGGGATTGATGTCAGGGGAAAGAGCGTTCTTGTCACCAACAATAAAATCAGCAACTTTGAAAACACAGGGGTAATGGTTTACCAGTCTTCCGACGTAAAGGTAGACGGCAACCAGATTCAAAACGGATTGTCTAACACAATGCGCAGTACCGGCCTTCGCGCAGTGCTGTCAGAAGATACCGCATTTCTGAATAACTGCCTCATTCAAGTCATCGACGGCGTGAACATTTCCGGAGGCGATATGATCATTAAAGATAATGTGCTGAGAAAATTCAGCCGGGGAATCTGGATCGCTCAAGGAAACGCGGTGATTGAAGGAAATATACTGAATCCTGACGCGTTTGAAGCAGCCCCGGAATCATATGCTCTTTCTGTTACGAATAATGCTAGCGCTATTATCAAAAACAACACATGTAAAGAGTTTAAAAATTACCCAATTTACTGTTCCACAAGTGCAAAAACCTCAATTATCAGCAACCACTTCGAGAGATCTCCACTTTTGGTTACGATCTATATCAACGCCGGTGTGCATGAAATTTTTGATAACACCATTTCAGTCAACAGGACAGCCGGAAATCCGATTGTCATTTATATCAACGGTTCTGCAGGCTCTATCATCTCTGGAAACACCATCAATAACCTCTCCGCAGGCACGGCGACAGCTATTCAAACAAACACCTCAACCAATTCTAAAATCATCGGCAATCGCATCTTCAAAGGAACCATCAACAGACATAGCAGCGATACAGCAGACGGCAATATTATCACTTGAAAAAAGCGCCCCGCTTCTGAAGTGCACCCCAAATTTTAGACACAGTCTAAAATTTGGAGGTGCTTTTTCTTTTGGCTAAATTTAAAAACGAAGAAAAAATCAA
>NZ_JALAYA010000060.1:0-8342 GCF_026796395.1 Bacillus sp. T17B1 | reverse complement strand
GATTTTCTCGACAGCCTGAGGATACTCTTCGAAGAGTATCCTTTTTCACATTAAAACATTTTCGTTATTCTTTTTCTCATCCGCTTCATGCTACGATTATTCAGCATATCGGATTGAGTCGCCATTCGGTACACGAGAGCCCCTGCTCCCAATGCCAAAAGAGAAGTCATCGTCCGATTCATCCTGCGCATCTCCCTTCATGATCAAAAATTGATGCTGCGTTCATCCTCAGAAAACAAATCATCCAAGCTGCTTAACGTTCCGTCTTCTTCCACCTGATGAGTTGCAATCTTCCCTTTCGCCACTGTCAGTTCAATAAAACAGCCCCAGCAATAATATTGGTTCACGCCAATTTTCCCGATATCCTTACTTTTGCAGTTCGGGCATATAAGCATATCTCACACCTCTATCCGTTCAGGACGATCTCATCTTTCCGCACCTCGACAAGCGAATCCGCTTTTTGGATCTGGCGCTTGCTTCCCGCCAGGTCAGAAAAGAAACCGTCCGAGAGTTCATATGCTACGATTATGCCCCTGTCCAAACAAAAGTATACATCTTCCAGCATCCCCAATATATCTCCCTCTTGCGATTTCACAAGCTTCATTTTCATCTGCTCGTATGTGAAGCATGACTTCGGAAGAGGCAGAAGCTGGTTAGTACTGACCGAGGCCAATATGCGGTCATCAAGAATGCATGTGATATCACACGCCTGTAAAAGCGCATGATGATGATGCAAAAACCGTTTTTGTGCAAGAATAAACCCGAGACAATCTCCTTTCAGAGAAAAACAAATATCGGAAATTGTCCCAAGATAACAAGAAGTTCGTTGTGAGTATACTGGGAACCCTTCTATCTCATGGCATGTTCTCAAAGTGTGATCAACCACCTTTTGTTGAACAGGCTTAGGTTTTGCTTTGCGCCTTTGACTCATACGATGAAATCACTTCCACCGCAATTGAAAAAACTCCCGATAACACGGGAGCCTTTTTACAGCTGTTCTTCTTTCATAAAATCGAATGGTGTAATGCCTTCCATGCCAATATTGGCATCGTGCACACTGAACGGGAGCTCTTTTTGCAAAGCCTCAAGCTCTGCATCCATTTCCTCAACCTGTATTGACAGCCTGTTTTTCAAGGAAGTCTGTCTGACAGTCGCGTCATTATTTTTTACACCCCACTCCAGTGCCTCCTCTTCCCCGCATAATATGAGAAATTTCTTTGCTCTTGTAATTGCGGTATAAAGAAGATTTCTTCTGAGCATTCTATAGTAGCCTTTCACTACAGGCAAAACCACAATCGGAAATTCACTTCCCTGCGATTTATGAATAGAGCAGCAATACGCATGGGTAAATTGGTTAAAATCTTTTTTCGTAAATGTCATTTCATTGCCGTCAAAATTAACAACGGCCATGTCTTCTTTTTCTGTATTTTCCTTCGCATAAAATATCGACGTAATTTCCCCAATATCTCCGTTGAATACATTGTTTTCCGGCTGATTGACGAGCTGCAAAATTTTATCTCCAGTTCTGTACACAACATCTCCGAACTTCAATTCTCTCCGTTTTTCTTTAGAAGGATTTAAAATATCCTGCAGCATTACATTCAGTTCATTGATGCCGGCTTTTCCTCTGTACATCGGGGCGAGAACCTGTATGTCCTTTGCCGTATAGCCTTTCTTCAAAGCATTGGCGACAACCTTTTCGACCACTTCTTTTATTTGTGAGCCACCGCAGCGAATAAAGGAACGGTCCTTCGTCGGGGCAGTCAAATTGTTCGGCAGCAATCCATTTTTCATCTGGTGGGCAAGCTCGACGATTGATGACCCCTCCGCCTGGCGGTAGATGTCTGTCAGTCTCACAGTCGGAATGACCTTGGATGCCAAAAGGTCTCTCAGCACTTGGCCCGGACCGACAGAAGGCAGCTGATCTTCGTCTCCCACAATAATGATTTGTATATGATCAGGGATCGCCTTGAACAAATGGTTCGCCAGCCATATATCAAGCATACTGGCTTCATCAATAATTAACAACTTTCCCTCGATCGGCTGATCCTCTGTATGGGTAAAACCTTCTGCGCCGTTCCAGCCAAGCAGCCTGTGTATCGTGACCGCGGGAAGGCCCGTTGATTCACTCATCCGTTTCGCCGCTCTTCCTGTCGGTGCGGCCAATACAACCGGAAAAGCTTCATCCTTTTTATAAGCTGACGGGTCTAGTGACACGCCGTGAAGCTCTCCGTACAGTTCGACAATTCCTCTGATTACCGTCGTTTTCCCTGTTCCCGGGCCTCCCGTTAAAAGAAGCATCGGTGAAGAAAGGGCTTTTTGAATCGCTTCCTTCTGGCTCGGGGCATACTGAACGTTCATCCGTTCTTCCAGTTCTCCTAAAGCGAGCAGAAATTCTGATTCAGGAAACTGGTCATCATATTCAGTTTGGCTTGCGATATGTTTCACACGCTTTGCAACGTTTTGTTCTGCGTAAAACAGCGATGGAAAATAACAGCGGCCGTCTTCTATGACAATGTCTTTATTTTCACCAAGGGCAATAATGGCGTTAGCGGCATCCATTTCTGTGATATGCTGTCCTTCCCTTGCTGACTGGTTCAACAATGATTGGGTGTCGATAATCAGCTGCTCCGTTTCTATGTACGTATGCCCTTCTGACAGACAAGTCGTTTCAAGCGTGTACAAAATAGCGGCTTTTACCCTTTCAGGATGATTACCCGAAAGCCCCATTCTGCTGCCAAGCTCATCCGCTTTCCCAAACCCTATCCCTTCTACATCTTTCACAAGCTGATAAGGGTTTTCCTGAATCTTTTCAAGCGTCTCGGATTCATAGGCCTGATAGATTTTCATAGACAGCTGAGGGCCAAAGCCGAACTGATTCAGGGAAATCATGATTTGTTCAAGTCCCTGATGCTGCTGCAACGCACCGGCTAGCGTGTCAGCTTTCTTTTTTGACAGTCTCGGTACATCATAAAGCACTGACGCGTCAGCCAAAATTTTATTAATCGCGCTGTCGCCCAGCTTTTTTACTATTTCTTCAGCTGTTTTTTTGCCGATTCCCTCGAACAAATCACTCGATAAATACTGAATGATGCCTTCCTTAGTCGTCGGGATCTCCTTTTTAAAATGCTCCGCCTGAAATTGGAGCCCGAATTTTGGATGTGTTACAATCTTTCCGTAAAACGTGTAGGTCTCTTCTTCTTGAAGCGCAGGGAAGTAGCCCGTCACGGATACGGCTTTATCTTCAATCGCTTCGGAGGTCTCTGTGACTTTCACTTTCAGAACCGTATATAAATTGGTGTCATTATGATAGATGACTGTGTTGACTGTTCCCTTTAAATAGGGTTCTTCCTCCAGTTTAAGCTGATCCGGCTGCTGCTGCACGAGCTTTTCCCTCCTCCTGTGCTGTTATGATGGGTCGATTAGTTTTTTAGCATGAACCGCAAGCATATGATCTGGCTGGATGTCGATCGCCTTGTCCAGCATTTCCAATGCTTTTTCTCGATTTTCTTTATAAGCATAAGCAACACCCGCATTGTAAAATGCATCGGCGTGGCCAGGATCTTTCTCTGTTACAGCTGAAAATTGGCTGAGCGCTTCGTCCAGCATGCCCTCGTTCGCTAAGCACATCCCAAATTGAAAGCGCGCTTCTGTATCATTTTCATTCAGTTCGACCGCTCTTTGTAAATAAGGGAGTGCAAGCTTAGGCTGTTCGAGCTTGACAAGAACCGTTCCGAGCATGTAAAACAGGTCACCGTTTTCCATCCCGGCTCGAAGCGCTTTTTCAAACATGTCTTTCGCTTCTTTGTACATTTCTTTTACGACATAGACATTTCCTGCTCCATAATAAGCAGTGGCTGCGTTATTGTCTAATTCAAGCGCTTTATTATAAAACGCAAGCGCCCGTTCCAGCTCGTTTACGGATGAAAGCAGGTTAGCAAAATTGATATAAGGTATCGCGTCTTCTTTATTTTCTTCAATTGCTTTTGTAAATGCCTCTGCCGCTTTCTCGTAATCGCCTTCCTGCATCGCCTCTATACCGACTTGATTATAATCCACCGATCATCTTCCTTTCATTAAAAAACCCCAACTCAGTGTTGAGGTTTTTCATCTTTTATACGTACCACAATTTTGTTCCGTCTTTATACACATCATCAATTGTTCCGCCGCCAAGGCATTCTTCACCGTCATAGAAGACAACGGCTTGTCCAGGTGTTACAGCGCGGACTTGTTCATCAAAGATGACTTCCGCTTCGCCTTCACCCGTCATGCGAACCGTTACGTTATGATCTTCTTGGCGGTAACGGAATTTTGCCGTGCAGGCAACCTCTTCGCCCTTCATGATATCCGAACGAACCCAGCTGATATTTGTTGCTGTAATTTTGTCAGAATACAGAAGCGGGTTATGGAACCCTTGATCCACGTAGAGAATGTTTTTTTCGAGATCTTTGCCAACTGCAAACCACGGCTCGCCGCTTCCGCCGATGCCAAGGCCGTGACGCTGTCCGATCGTGTAGTACATCAACCCGTCGTGGCGTCCTTTTACTTCGCCGTCCATCGTCATCATATCGCCCGGCTGTGCAGGGAGATATTGGCTGAGAAATGTTTTGAAGTTGCGTTCGCCGATAAAACAGATGCCCGTACTGTCTTTTTTCGTCGCTGTTGCAAGATCTGCTTCTTTGGCCATTTCACGCACACGGCTTTTTTGAAGCTCGCCGATCGGGAACATGACTTTGCTTAGCGTATCTTCTGTCAGCTGATTCAAGAAGTACGTTTGATCCTTGTTTTCATCAATGCCACGCAGCATTCTGACTTTGCCGCCGCTTCTGTCTACCCTTGCATAGTGGCCAGTTGCTAAATAGTCGGCGCCAAGTGACAGGGCGTGCTCCAAAAATGCCTTGAATTTAATCTCTTTGTTGCATAGTACATCCGGGTTTGGTGTTCTGCCTGCTTTATATTCATCAAGGAAGTATTGAAATACCTTCTCGTAATATTGCTTTTCAAAATTAACGGCATAGTACGGAATTCCAATTTGATTGCAGACACGAATCACATCTTCATAATCCTCTGTCGCCGTGCAAAAACCGTTTTCGTCCGTATCATCCCAGTTTTTCATAAAAATTCCGATTACGTCATAGCCCTGTTCTTTTAACAGCAGGGCCGCCACAGATGAGTCTACTCCGCCGGACATGCCGACGACGACTCTTGTATCTTCCGGCCGTTTTTCCATTTCATTCACTCCAATAACTAAGCCGCCTTATTGTGTGAGCCGCTTTACAACGTCAGCCACATGTTTGGCAGCAGTTTTCACTTGCTCAGCCGTATTGCCGAGGCCGAAGCTGATTCGAATCGAGGACGTCAGCCGGTCACTCTTTTCTCCGAACATGGCAGTCAGAACATGTGACGGCAGAACTGAACCGGCCGTGCACGCTGATCCGCTTGAGACAGCTACTCCCGCCATGTCAAGATTCACCAGCAGCGCTTCAACTGATATACCGGGGAAATAAAGATTCAGAACATGCGGCAGACTATGCTCTTTGTCCCCGTTAATCTCGAATGCCACACCGGCATGTTCAAGCGTGTCGGCAATGATTGTTTTAAACGATTGATACTTCTCGTTTTTTTCGACCCGTTCTTCACTTGACAGCTTGATGGCTTCATTCAGCCCGACAATGCCGGGAACATTTTCTGTTCCGGCACGGCGTTTTCTTTCTTGCTCTCCTCCGAATAAGAGCGGGGAAAGTTTCACATCTCTACTTGCATATAAAAAGCCTGTCCCTTTTGGCCCGTTGAGCTTGTGCCCAGAAACAGACAGAAGGTCAATATGGCTGTTTTTCACGTCAATTGGCAGCAATCCGAATGCCTGAACAGCATCGGTATGAAAATATGACTGGTGTTCCTTTAGCAGCTCACCGATTTCATCGATCGGCTGCACTGTTCCGACTTCATTATTTCCATACATCACTGTCACAAGGATTGTATCATCACGCAGTGCTTCTTTCACCTGTTTTGCACTGACTCTTCCATTTTGGTCAACGTCTAGATACGTTACTTCAAATCCGTCTTCCTCTAGTTTTTCACAGGTGTGAAGCACAGCGTGATGCTCAATTTTTGTCGTGATGATATGTCTGCCCAGATCTTTTCTTGCAAGCGCGGTTCCCATAATCGCCAAGTTATCGGCTTCCGTTCCCCCGCTTGTAAAAATGATCTCCTGCTCTGCCGCTCCAATTTCTGCTGCAATCTGCGCTCTTGCTTCGTCCACCCATTTTCGAGATTCTCTACCAAATGAATGAATACTGGATGGATTGCCGAAACTGCCGGAGAAATGCGGTATCATTTTTTCCAGCACACGCTCATCCATCGGAGACGTTGCAGCATGATCTAAATAAATCCGTTCCATTATGTTTACACCTCTGATCTAAATATAGAACATATAAGCTTCTTGCTCTCCGTCTGTGTAGCTGGCAAGATCCTCTAATGTTGTACTGTCTAAAACCTCTTTCACGGCATCCCGTATGCGAATCCAGAGCTCACGCTTAGCCGGCTCCTCGTCTTCCAGCACTTCAACAGGACTGATTGGCCCCTCGAGTACACGGATAATATCCCCCGCTGTAATCGCATCTGGCTCACTGCCTAGTACATATCCGCCGTATGCGCCTCTGATGCTTTTAACTAAACCGGCATTTCTGAGCGGCGATACCAGCTGCTCCAGATAATGCTCGGACAAATTATTCGTCTGTGCGATGCTTTTTAATGAAGTCGGGCCTTCACCATGCTTTTTTGCAAGCTCGATCATAATCGTGAGACCGTATCTTCCCTTAGTTGATATTTTCAACATGAACACCTCTGTTATTTCGTGATTTTCCACATTTATAATGGTAATTTCTATATGGTTCGTCCGTTTATTATCTAATAGACCAACTGTTATTATAACATACACTCAGCTAATTTTCATTGAGGCAGGCGGAAACGGGCCTTTCCCCTTTTCTAATGTCCACTTTTCCGTTACCCTGTAATTATGTAAGGAGAGATGATGATGAAGCCATTGGCATATCGGATGCGTCCGACAAATATAGAGGATATTATCGGCCAGCAGCATCTGGTGGCTGAAGATAAAATGATCGGCAGAATGGTTCAGGCAAAACATTTGTCATCCATGATTTTGTACGGGCCGCCCGGGATTGGAAAAACATCAATCGCAACAGCAATCGCCGGTTCAACAAGTATTGCTTTTCGAAAGCTCAATGCTGTCATTAACAATAAAAAAGATATGGAGATCGTAGCCCAGGAAGCTAAAATGTCAGGCCAGGTAATTTTGATACTGGATGAAGTTCACAGGCTGGATAAAGGAAAGCAAGATTTTCTTTTGCCCTATTTAGAAAACGGGATGATTATTTTAATCGGAGCGACCACGGCAAACCCGTATCATGCCATTAATCCGGCAATCAGAAGCCGGGCACAGATCTTTGAGCTTGAGCCGTTAACACCGGAACTGATTAAACAGGCCCTGGAACGTGCGCTTCATGATGAGCATCGGGGCCTTGGCACATATTCTGTATCTATCGATGATCAGGCGATGGAGCATTTTGCCCGCGGATGCGGAGGAGATGTCCGCTCCGCTTTAAATGCGCTTGAGCTGGCCGTCTTGTCAACGAAGGAGTCAGCCGACGGCGTGATTCATATTACATTAGAAACCGCGGAAGAATGTTTGCAGAAAAAGAGCTTTTCTCACGATAAAGATGGTGATGCGCATTATGATGTATTGTCCGCTTTTCAAAAATCGATCCGCGGCTCTGATGCCAACGCCGCTCTTCATTATTTGGCAAGATTAATTGAAGCCGGGGATCTGGAAAGCATCGCAAGACGGCTGCTTGTCATCGCATATGAAGATATCGGCTTAGCAAGCCCGCAGGCTGGTCCAAGAGTGCTGCACGCTGTTCAGACCGCTGAGCGGGTCGGATTTCCTGAAGCGCGAATCCCGCTGGCAAACGCAGTTATTGAACTTTGCCTCTCGCCGAAATCAAACTCAGCCATTCTGGCGATCGATGAGGCGCTGGCAGATATCAGAGCCGGAAGAATAGGAGATGTCCCGAAGCATTTAAAAGACGCGCATTATAAAGGAGCTCAGGAATTAGGAAGAGGAATCGATTATAAATACCCGCACAATTATGACAACGGATGGGTCGAACAACAATATCTCCCTGATCCTTTAAAGAACAAGCAATATTACAAGCCAAAACAGACAGGAAAGTTCGAATCCGCCTTAAAGCAGGTGTATGACAAACTAATGAAAAGAAAATAAAACAAAAACAGCCTTGCGTATGGGACTGACCCCATAAGAT
>NZ_JALAYA010000059.1:0-2082 GCF_026796395.1 Bacillus sp. T17B1 | reverse complement strand
AGGACTTAACCACATTTTGAATAATGTCACACCTGTTATCTAGTTTTGAGAGAATAAGTTTTTTCGAAAAAACACTTGATTTTCTCAAGAATACATAGTATAATGTTAAATGTCACTGAAATTGTCTGGTGATGATGGCGAAGAGGTCACACCCGTTCCCATGCCGAACACGGAAGTTAAGCTCTTCAGCGCCGATGGTAGTCGGGGGTTTCCCCCTGTGAGAGTAGGACATCGCCAGGCAGACTTCATTCCGCAGTAGCTCAGTGGTAGAGCTATCGGCTGTTAACCGATCGGTCGTAGGTTCGAATCCTACCTGCGGAGCCATTATTGGAGAGCTGTCCGAGTGGTCGAAGGAGCACGATTGGAAATCGTGTAGGCGGTCAACTCCGTCTCAAGGGTTCGAATCCCTTGCTCTCCGCCACTGATACTTATACATAATCACATTTGAAAGTCTGGGCCCGTTGGTCAAGCGGTTAAGACACCGCCCTTTCACGGCGGTAACACGGGTTCGAATCCCGTACGGGTCATTATATGATGGAGGATTAGCTCAGCTGGGAGAGCATCTGCCTTACAAGCAGAGGGTCGGCGGTTCGAGCCCGTCATCCTCCACCATTATCATCGCGGGGTGGAGCAGTTCGGTAGCTCGTCGGGCTCATAACCCGAAGGTCGCAGGTTCAAATCCTGCCCCCGCAACCAAATTACATGAACGAAATGAGGAGTGCACGAAGAGTGCAACCCCAATAATTCACTTTGTTAATATGGTCCGGTAGTTCAGTTGGTTAGAATGCCTGCCTGTCACGCAGGAGGTCGCGGGTTCGAGTCCCGTCCGGACCGCCATTTAAATAATAAGGCTCGGTAGCTCAGTTGGTAGAGCAACGGACTGAAAATCCGTGTGTCGGCGGTTCGATTCCGTCCCGAGCCATCACCTATGCCGGTGTAGCTCAATTGGTAGAGCAACTGACTTGTAATCAGTAGGTTGGGGGTTCAAGTCCTCTTGCCGGCACTGTTTTTCAAAACTTAATGTGGAGGGGTAGCGAAGTGGCTAAACGCGGCGGACTGTAAATCCGCTCCCTCAGGGTTCGGCAGTTCGAATCTGCCCCCCTCCACCATTTATAGGGGCATAGTTTAACGGTAGAACAGAGGTCTCCAAAACCTCCGGTGTGGGTTCGATTCCTACTGCCCCTGCCAAATTTATAACATCTTTAGATTATGGCGGTTGTGGCGAAGTGGTTAACGCACCAGATTGTGGCTCTGGCACTCGTGGGTTCGATTCCCATCAATCGCCCCATATTATCATTGGGCTATAGCCAAGCGGTAAGGCAACGGACTTTGACTCCGTCATGCGTTGGTTCGAATCCAGCTAGCCCAGTCTCACTTTTTATTTCAACTGCATATGATGTATTAAGTCTCTTATGATGCGGAAGTAGTTCAGTGGTAGAACACCACCTTGCCAAGGTGGGGGTCGCGGGTTCGAATCCCGTCTTCCGCTCCAATTACGGCGGCATAGCCAAGTGGTAAGGCAGAGGTCTGCAAAACCTTTATCCCCGGTTCGAATCCGGGTGTCGCCTTTCTTTTGCCGGGGTGGTGGAATTGGCAGACACACAGGACTTAAAATCCTGCGGTAGGTGACTACCGTGCCGGTTCAAGTCCGGCCCTCGGCACCAATTTTACTTACATGGTAAGTTGAATTGGTGTTTGCGTGTTTAAACTATAACTGATCATATTAATGATCTACTCAAGTAGATCATTTTTTTATTGCTTTGATTTATCATAAGCAGCTAAGTTCCGATACATGATCATAAAGCTGCTTGAGCCATTATGTTTAGTTAAGTCTCTTAACACTTTTTTATTATTATATTTCCAAAAAAACTTTTTGAAATACGTTGACACTTTAAGAGATCCATGATATATTTATATTCGTCGGTTAGATACGACGTAAAACTTGCCGGTGTGGCGGAATTGGCAGACGCGCACGACTCAAAATCGTGTTCCTTCTGGAGTGTCGGTTCGACCCCGACCACCGGTATTTTAGAACGAAGTAGTATTAACGCTTTGCCGTATATGGGACTGACCCCATAAGAT
>NZ_JALAYA010000058.1:0-7312 GCF_026796395.1 Bacillus sp. T17B1 | reverse complement strand
CCAATCAGTGATGCTTCACGCCAAGAAGGGCTTTGATCCTGAACGGGTGGAGAAAACATTGCAGGCGCTGATCGAACATCATGACGCACTCCGCATGGTTTACCGTGAGGAAGACGGAGAGATCATTCAAGCGTATAAACCAATCGGCGAAAGCAAGGCCAGCTTCGAAATCGTTGATCTGTACGGCACTGATGAAGAGATGCTGAAAAGCCAGATCAAGATTCTCGCGGACAGGCTGCAAAGCAGTCTCAATCTGCAAAACGGACCGCTTTTAAAGGCGGAGCAATACCGTACGGAAGCTGGCGATCACCTGCTCATCGCTGTACACCATCTCGTGGTCGACGGTGTCTCATGGCGGATTTTGCTTGAAGATTTTGCTTCAGGCTACGTGCAGGCTGAGAAAGAAGGGAGCGTTGTCTTCCCGCAAAAAACAAATTCCTTCAAGGATTGGGCGGAAGAACTGGCGGCATTCAGCCAATCAGCGCATCTTTTACAGCAGGCTGAATACTGGTCGCAAATCGAGGCTGAACCGGTTTCTCCTTTGCCGAAGGACTACGAAACAGAGCAGCGGATCGTCAAGCATACATCATCCGTCATATTTGAATTAACGGAAGAGGACACCAAACATCTCTTAACGGATGTTCATCAGCCATATGGAACCGAAATCAATGATATTCTTCTCAGCGCGCTCGGTTTAACGATGAAAGAATGGACAGACGATGCCAAAATTGGCATTAACCTGGAGGGGCACGGACGGGAGGACATCATCCCGAATGTCAATATCTCCAGAACGATCGGCTGGTTTACAGCACAATATCCTGTTGTGCTCGACATGTCTGAAGCAGATGCCTCAACCGTGATCAAAACAGTCAAAGAAAATCTGCGCCGCATTCCGGATAAAGGAGTTGGCTACGGCATTCTCCGTTATGTCACAAAAACTGCGGAAACAAAGGGCTTCACGCCAGAGATCAGCTTCAACTATTTAGGCCAATTCGACAGTGAAGTAAAAACCGACTTCTTTGAGCCGTCCGCTTTCGATATGGGGCGCCAAGTAAGCGAAGAATCAGAAGCACTGTATGCTTTAAGCTTCAGCGGCATGATTAGAAACGGCCGGTTTGTGCTTTCTTGCTCCTATAATGAGAAGGAATTTGAAAGAGCTACAGTCGAGGAGCAAATGGAACGGTTTAAAGAAAATCTCCTGATGCTGATCCGCCATTGCACGGAAAAAGAGGACAAGGAGTTCACACCAAGCGACTTCAGTGCTGAAGACCTTGGAATGGACGAGATGGGCGATATCTTTGACATGCTTGAGGAGAATTTAAAATAAAATGCAAGGGAATTACAGAAGGCGGGAGCGAAGCATATGAGTCAATTTAGCAAGGATCAGGTTCAAGATATGTATTACCTATCGCCGATGCAGGAAGGGATGCTGTTTCATACCATCCTGAATCCCGGCCAGAGCTTTTACATTGAACAAATCACGATGAAAGTAAAAGGCAGCTTGAATACCAAATGCCTTGAAGAAAGCATGAATGTGATCATGGACCGGTACGATGTATTTCGTACCGTGTTCATTCACGAAAAAGTAAAAAGGCCTGTCCAAGTTGTATTGAAAAAACGCGAGTTTCATATAGAAGAAATCGACCTGACGCACTTAACGGACAGCGAGCAAATAGCCAAAATCAATGAATACAAGGAACAGGATAAGATCAAGGGCTTTGACTTAACGCGGGATATCCCAATGCGCGCAGCCATTTTCAAAAAATCTGAAGAAAGCTTTGAATGGGTGTGGAGCTACCACCACATCATTTTAGACGGCTGGTGCTTCGGTATCGTCGTGCAGGATCTGTTCAAGGTATACAATGCCCTGCGCGAACAAAAGCCGTACAGCCTGCCGCCTGTTAAACCGTATAAAGACTATATCAAGTGGCTTGAAAAGCAGGATAAACAAGCATCACTGCATTACTGGCGCGAGTACTTAGAGGATTTTGAAGGACAGACGACGTTTGCGGAGCTAAGAAAGAAACAAACGGACGGCTACGAGCCGAAAGAACTGCTCTTCTCACTGCCGGAGGCGGAAACAAAGGCCTTTACCGAGCTGGCAAAATCGCAGCATACCACTTTAAGTACGGCCCTGCAGGCAGTCTGGAGCGTATTGATCAGCCGCTATCAGCAGTCTGGCGATTTGGCTTTCGGCACAGTCGTTTCCGGGCGTCCCGCGGAAATCAAAGGCGTTGAACATATGGTCGGGCTGTTTATCAACGTTGTCCCGAGACGTGTGAAACTGTCTGAGGATATCACATTTAACGGTTTGCTCAAGCAGCTGCAGGAGCAATCGCTTCAGTCTGAGCCGCATCAATATGTGCCGCTCTATGACATCCAAACTCAGGCCGATCAGCCAAAATTGATTGACCACATCATTGTCTTCGAAAATTATCCGCTACAGGATGCAAAAAATGAAGATAACAGTGAAAACGGCTTTGATATGGAGGATGTACATGTTTTTGAGAAGTCGAATTATGACCTCAACCTCATGGCTTCCCCGGGAGATGAGATGCTGATTAAGCTTGCCTATAATGAGAATGTGTTTGATGAGGCGTTTATCCTGCGCTTGAAATCTCAGCTTCTCACAGCGATTCAGCAGCTCATCGAAAAGCCGGATCAGCCTGTCAGTACAATCAATCTCGTTGACGACAAGGAGAGAGCGTTGCTGCTTTCCGGCTTAAACCCGCCGGCGCAAACTCATGAAGCAAAGCCTCTGACGGATTGGTTCAAGGAAGCGGTGAGTGTCAATCCGGATGCACCGGCGCTTACGTATTCCGGCCAGACTCTTTCCTATCGCGAATTAGATGATGAAGCGAACCGCCTTGCACACCGATTGCAAAAGCAAGGCGCGGGCAAAGGCTCCGTAGTAGCTTTGTACACGAAGCGTTCGCTTGAACTGGTGATCGGCATTCTCGGCGTATTAAAAGCAGGAGCGGCTTATCTGCCGATTGACCCAAAGCTGCCTGAGGACCGAATCTCATATATGCTGACTGACAGTGCGGCAGACTGTCTGCTGACACATCATAAGATGAAAGAAAAAGCGGCTCAGCTGCCGTATACAGGAACAATGCTCTTCATCGATGATCAAACACGGTTTGCGGAACAGGAAAGCGACCCAGCAATCGCGATTGAACCCGATGATCCGGCATATATCATGTACACGTCCGGAACAACCGGAAAGCCGAAGGGCAATATCACCACTCATGCCAATATTCAAGGATTGGTCAAGCATGTCAACTACATAGCATTCTCTGAAAAAGATACGTTCTTATCTGTTTCGAATTATGCTTTTGACGCGTTTACCTTTGATTTCTACGCTTCAATTTTAAATGCGGCAAGACTCATTATCGCAGATGAACATACGCTGCTTGATACAGAACGGCTCACAGATTTGATCCAGCAGGAGAATGTCAATGTCATGTTTGCGACAACTGCACTATTTAATCTTCTCATAGATGCGGGAGAGGATTGGATGAGGGGGCTTCGCTGCGTGTTATTTGGCGGGGAGCGCGCGTCAGTGCCTCACGTCAGAAAAGCGCTGCGAATCATGGGGCCGGGCAAGCTGATTAACTGCTACGGGCCTACTGAAGGAACGGTGTTTGCGACAGCTCATGTCGTGCATGATATACCGGATTCCATCTCCTCATTGCCAATTGGAAAGCCGATCAGCAATGCCAGTGTTTATATTCTCAACGAGCAAAACCAGCTACAGCCATTCGGGGCGGTCGGTGAACTGTGCATCAGCGGAATGGGCGTATCTAAAGGGTATGTCAACCGTCATGACCTGACGAAGCAAAAGTTTATCACCAACCCGTTCAAACCGGGAGAAACGCTTTACCGCACAGGGGACTTAGCACGCTGGCTGCCGGATGGAACGATTGAATACGCTGGCCGGATTGACGACCAGGTCAAAATACGCGGACACCGGATTGAGCTTGAAGAAATTGAAAAGCAGCTGCAGGAATATCCAGGTGTGAAAGATGCGGTCGTTGTGGCAGATCGCCATGAGTCTGGCGATGCATCAATCAACGCCTACCTCGTGAATCGGACTCAGCTTTCAGCTGAAGACGTGAAGGCGCACCTGAAAAAACAGCTCCCTGCTTACATGGTGCCGCAAACCTTTACTTTCTTGGAGGAGCTTCCTTTAACGACAAACGGGAAGGTCAATAAACGGCTGCTGCCAAAACCGGATCAGGATCAGCTGGCGGAGGAATGGATCGGGCCGCGAGATGAGACGGAAGAAACAATCGCACAAATTTGGTCTGAGATTCTCGGCAGAGAGCAAGTCGGCATTCATGATGATTTCTTTGCACTCGGCGGGCATTCCTTAAAAGCAATGACTGCCGCTTCCCGTATCAAAAAAGAGCTCGGGATTGATCTCCCGGTTAAGCTTTTATTTGAAGCGCCGACGATCGCCGGCATTTCAGCGTATTTGAAAAACGGGGGCTCAGATGGATTGCAAGAAGTAACGATAATGAATTCCGATCAGGACCAGATCATTTTCGCATTCCCGCCGGTCCTGGGCTATGGCCTTATGTACCAAAACCTGGCCAGCCGCCTGCCGTCATACAAGCTGTGCGCCTTTGATTTCATTGAGGAGGAAAACCGGCTTGACCGCTATGCGGATCTGATTCAGAAGCTTCAGCCTGAAGGGTCTTTGACACTGTTCGGGTATTCAGCGGGGTGCAGCCTGGCGTTTGAAGCTGCCAAAAGGCTTGAGGAACAAGGGCGCATTGTTCAGCGGATCATCATGGTGGATTCCTATAAAAAACAAGGTGTCAGTGATCTGGACGGACGCACGGTTGAGAGTGATGTTGAAGCATTGATGAATGTCAACCGTGACAATGAAGCGCTCAACAGCGAAGCAGTCAAACAAGGACTTAAGCAAAAAACACACGCTTTCTACTCTTACTATGTCAACCTGATCAGCACAGGCCAGGTGAAAGCGGATATTGATGTCCTGACATCTGGCGTTGATTTTGACATGCCGGAATGGCTTGCATCGTGGGAAGGGGCAACAACAGGTACTTACCGTGTGAAAAAAGGCTTCGGAACACACGCTGAAATGCTGCAGGGTGAAACGCTAGCCAGGAATGCCGGAATTTTGCTCGATTTTCTTAATACACAAACTGTAACGGTTTCTTAAATGAAATGATGAAAGGAGGAGACGGCCAATGAGCCAACTCTTCAAATCATTTGATGCGTCGGAAAAAACGCAGCTCATCTGTTTTCCATTTGCCGGCGGCTACTCGGCATCATTTCGCCCTCTCCATGCTTTTTTGCAAGGGGAGTGTGAGATGCTCGCTGCTGAGCCGCCAGGACACGGCACAAATCAAACGTCAGCCATTGAGGATCTCGAAGAGCTGACCGATTTGTACAAGCAAGAATTGAACCTTCGCCCTGATCGGCCGTTTGTGCTGTTTGGACACAGCATGGGCGGAATGATCACATTTAGGCTGGCGCAAAAGCTGGAGCGTGAAGGCATCTTTCCGCAGGCGGTTATCATTTCTGCGATACAGCCGCCGCATATTCAGCGGAAGAAAGTGTCCCATCTGCCTGATGATCAGTTTCTTGATCATATTATTAAGTTAGGCGGGATGCCCGCGGAGCTTGTGGAAAACAAGGAAGTCATGTCCTTTTTCCTGCCTTCCTTCCGATCAGATTACCGGGCTCTTGAGCATTTTGAGCTTCACGATGTAGCCCCGATCCAATCACCTGTTCATGTCTTTAATGGACTTCGTGATGAAAAATGTATTCGGGATGCGGAAGGCTGGGAGAAATGGGCGAAAGACATCACGTTTCATAAATTTGACGGCGGGCACATGTTTCTGCTGTCACATACGGAAGAAGTGGCAGAACGGATTTTTGCGATCTTGAATCAGCATCCGATCTATCAATTGTGATCGAAAGCGGACAGCGCATGCTGTTCCGCTTTTTGTATTAAATGTAAAATTTTATATGATATAATAGTTGCAATACTCAATCAAAGGCAGGTAGAAACATGCATGCATCTCCCAAGATGAAATGGTTTGTATTGCTGTTTACGTTTGTTTTCGCCATTGGAATGAACTCATTCAGAAACTCCTTTCAATTTTTTATGCTGCCGATGGCGGATACCTTCCATGCCGACAGGTCGCTGATTTCGCTTTCAGTCAGCATTTTTATGATCACCACGGGCATCGTTCAGTTTTTTGTCGGGTTTTTTATTGACCGGTTTAGTGTCAGAAAAATTATGGCGCTTGGAGCTGTTTGTATCAGTGCAAGCTTTTTGGTGCTTCCGTATTCACCGAATGTTCATGTGTTTTCTGCCATTTACGGAGTGCTCGGCGGAATCGGCTATTCCTGTGCGGTCGGCGTGACGGCCCAATATTTCATCAGCCGCTGGTTTGACACACACAAAGGCCTGGCGCTCGCTATTTTGACCAATGCCAACTCTGCGGGCCTGCTGCTGCTTTCGCCCATTTGGGCCGCAGCTCCGTATCATGCCGGCTGGCAAAACACCTATACGATATTAGGCATTGTCATGGCGGCTGTTCTGCTGCCGCTCCTCGCCTTCGGGATGAAGCCCCCGCCACATGCGCAAGCGCCGTCAGTAAAAAAATCTTATGACTGGCGAGGATTTTGGAAGGTGGTAAAGCAGTCCCGTCTCATTCATATTCTGTACTTCGGCATGTTTACATGCGGATTTACAATGGGGATCATTGATGCTCATCTCGTTCCAATACTGAAGGATGCGCATGTCTCTCATGTCAACGGAATGGTGGCCGCGTTCGGGGCGTTTATTATCATTGGCGGATTACTGGCGGGCTGGCTGTCAGATCTCCTCGGCAGCAGAAGCATGATGTTGTCTATCTTATTTTTCATTCGGCTGCTCAGTCTGATTTGTCTGCTCATTCCCATTCTCGGAATCCACCACAGCGAACTTTGGTACTTCGGGTTTATCCTGTTATTCGGGCTCAGTTACACAGGTGTAATCCCGCTGACCGCGGCGTCTATTTCAGAGAATTATCCAACAGGATTGATCGGCTCGCTGTTAGGCATCAATTTCTTTATTCATCAGATTGCCGGGGCTCTCAGTGTGTATGCAGGCGGTTTGTTTTTTGACATGACCGATGATTATATGCTGATTGTTGTTGTGTGCGTCGTGTTTGTAGGTGTATCGGCTGTAATAGAGCTGGTGCTGTTTTTAGATAAACAGAAGACAAAAGGAACGCATGAATCATTATAAAAGGACCAGCACTGTCAGTGATATTATCCCCTCTAAGTA
>NZ_JALAYA010000057.1:88021-106611 GCF_026796395.1 Bacillus sp. T17B1 | reverse complement strand
TAAACCCAGCTGCAGTTCCATCAGGATAAGACAGAAGAAATTTTATATCCTTCTTCGTGTAGCCGGTTATGAGAACTTCAGTGTAATCATAATTAATCACTTTCAGCCAATTATGCGAACGTTTATTGATCTCATAAGGGGAGTCAGCTTTTTTGAGTACGATTCCCTCTAAATTCTTTTCTTTGGCCAGATTGAAGTAAGCGAGGCCGTTACCTTGAATTCCTTCAATTACAAAGATATTAGGATGATTTAGCTCAAGTGAGTTCAGAACTGTTTTTCGTTCGATGAGCGGCTTAGCTGCAATTGACTGACCGTCTTTGTAGATAACATCAAAGACACAGTAGACGATGTTGTGGGCTGATTTTTTGGACATAAAACGTTCCATTACAGCTTCAAAGTTAGGAGCACCGCCTGGGGCAGATACAATGACCTCACCATCGAGTATGGTTCCATCTGGAATATCTAAGTCCAAGAGTTCTGGAAACTTGCTTGTTACTTCGTTGTTGTGACGAGTGTACAGCTTAATCTGGTTATCGAACTTAGAAAGAATGAGCCTAATGCCATCAAATTTCAGTTCAGTGATATAGTTCTCGTCATCAAATGGTTCCTTTATCGAATGCAATAACATTGGCGATACAAACAAAATATCACCTCCTACTTAGAACATATTAGCTAAGCAAGGGTGATATATAAAGCGATATGTCAGTGGTACTTAATGGGATTCAATGAGCTCAGGTGAATTGTTTTTAGGTGAGTTCACTAAAGATGAAACCTGGTATGCTTCCATGTCATCAGCATCATAAGGCTGCAGTAAGCTTTGTAAATAATCAGGATCGGTATTTTTTGGGTTGAGCCATTCCTTTTCGTTCTCATCAGTAAGGATAACCGGCATCCGATCATGAATGTCTTCCATAAGCTCATTAGGCTTTGTTGTGATGATTGTGCAAGTGTACAACGGATTGCCTTCTGGTGTGTTCCACTTTTCGTATAAGCCGGCAAAAGCAAAGAGATTGGATGATTTAAGTTTAATCCGCATAGGAATCTTAGTCTTTGGATCAAGGCGTTTCCATTCATAAAAACTGTCTGCCGGTATGATACAACGTTTGCTTACGAGTGGTTTTCGAAAGCTGGGTTTCTCGGCCAACGTTTCAGCACGGGCATTAATCATTTTATAACCGATTTTTTCGTCTTTGGCCCAAGGAGGGACAAGTCCCCATCTAAGCTTGCCCAGACGGTTGTTTGATCCGTCGTTGATGATTGTAAGGATGTTTTGTGATGGAGCGACATTATAGCTTGGGTGATATTCATCTTCGGGTAAGAATTGATCTATGTTGAATTGTTCAATGATGTCATCAAACTCAGAGAATAAAGTGAATCTTCCACACATGTTCATCATCCTTTAGGGTTTTTGAATATTGTACAGGCTTGATACATGAAAATCAAAAAGGAGGAATGTGATGCAGCAAACAGTTGAGGTTAAAGAAGTTGAAATGTTGATCAGGAGATATGGAGAAAGAAAAAGGGCATTGATATTTATACATTAAACAGTTTTTGTTAGACTGTACAATCATAAGAAAGCCCCCATACCGGGGGCTTGAAGCTGCCTAATAACCATTAAATCCCTTGATTTCAAAGTTTTCTGTATCGAGATTTAGGCTATTCAATTGCTTTAACAACACCTCAAATTTTAAGCAGTCACCGTTTCTTAATTCATCTGGAATATATTTAGGATTTGCAATTTTCATTCCATTCTCAATCCACTGTTTTCGGTATAACTGAATTGCAGCTTCAATTAAGTAATCTGGCGTTACAATAAAACCTAAGCTTACGTCATGATCTTCACTGTAGCCGTATTCAAAATCACAACAAGGGCAGATATCAAATGTTTTTTGATACTCACCATCCTTGTTAAATGGGTTTTGAATTAATCCTCTATATCCGCAAATTAAACATGTATATAATTCTGGCATAGCAATCCCTCTATATATTTATAGTTTTATTGATTTTATTAATTATAACCAGCGTCTCTATTTTGATGTTTTGGCTTAAAGTACGTTATGATAGTATCTTTATTCCCTTGTCGTCTACAGATAAGAATTCATTTGTCTTCTTATTATACTTATAGTAACGATAATATCCAAAAATTTCTCTTGCTTTTTCATGCCAATAGACTGCGCTTTGTAAATCATTGTTTCTAAAAAATAGAACCCCAGCCTGCAGCACGCATTAACCAGTTTGTATGAAGGTCATATTTATTAAAAAGGGTATTAAGGATTATGTATGTTACATTCAATATTTCAAAAAGACAATTGATGAGGGCATTATTTTATTTAATATCGTTAAAAGTGGGGAGAAAGAGCAATTGGTGGAAGGATGAAATATCGGTCAGATAGAAACAACTGTTTTTATATGTATATGATGACTTGGTGACTTTAACAACCATTACAATGTTCTTTGGCAAAGAGAACTTATAGTAAAAAGAATCATTGTCTATATATCAATAAACAATAACAACAAGGGCAATGTTTAATTTTTTCAATTTATTCAAAATAAGTCTTGATTTAAATATCATGTGGACGTCAAAGATACTTAAGAACATATAATGCAGCTAAAACCATTTGATTAACGCATCAAAATCTGCAGAGCTCTCCTTAGGAGCTCTGCAAATGAGAGAGAATGGAGAAACATAACATATTCTGCTACCATACACTTATGGTTTTGCTGGATAAGGAAGAACATCATTTCTTATAGATACATTACATATTACCACTTTTATGCATAAATTGTATTAAATGGTTTTTTGATCTGAGATAATAAAAATCTACTTCACTGTTCTCATAAGAAAAAGAGGTGAAAATCAATGAATGGTATAGAACTTTTAGAATCTGTGTCGCAACTTGGACAAATAATTTTATTGTTCTCCGGCTACGCCTTTTATTGGAGGTTGAGTAAAACAAAAAGAGAACGAAGACTTACAAAGTATGAGACTTTTCTTAGGTTCTTTGTAATGTTCGGCATATTGGCATGGGCGTTTTCGTTTCTTGCTTTGCATTTCCCTTCATAGTATGGTTAGTCTTCGCTTTCATTACTGATCAAAAAAACACCTTAGACTTTCTAATGGGGATACGAATTTACTTATTTAGCATCTTATTTGCTATCATCTTTGGATCTGGGACTCAGTTTCTCTGCAAAACAAGTCAAAGATGGCAGCTAAGTAACTAAAGTTCTCACAATCCTTGTACTTATAAACGAAAAAAATTCTCTCAATTACCAAATTATGTTATAATTTGATAGAGGAGGAGAGGGAATGAAAAGGTTAATCATTTTGACTTTGATCTGCTTTGGTTTAATCTCAGGTTTTGATATTAACAGTGCTGCTGCTAGGATTACAACTGAATATAAGAAAGTGAGTTTTACTATGACAGAGGAATCCACCGGGTTCTCGATGGCTGATTATGACAACTGGAACTACTATCCCACTTGGTTGTGGTACAAATTTACGATTTTTAATGCCGAAGGCTGCACTCTAACAATGACAATTAACAGAATAACTCTGAGTGGATGGGTTTTTCCAAGAAGTGTAAAAGAGTTCACAGGAAACCACTTTGATTTTACTGCAACAGATCGAGTAGTAGGAGATCCGTATAAAAATCACTCTCTAGAGATTACAAAAAATCCAGGATGCGGAGATGTTAAAATAAAAGGCACATATGGATTTGACCATGAAGAGCCAGATGACTATCCTTTTTAAATGTTCTACAAGGTCAAGTGAATAAAAAGCCTAGGCCATTATTGTAAGCTTAATGATCAATTTAATTTATCAGGAATAACCATAAGGTGAGAATATTGATTAAATCAAATTTAAAGTCATAATAGACGGAAGGACATTAGTATCCCGACTGTCTGAAAGTTATATATAATGACGAAAATGGAGCGATATCCAAGAGAGCTGCTGAATAAAGTTTTGTACATATCTAGAGATTGAACTGCACAAGTTGCTGTGTTCCAAAAAAAGTCTTAATCATATCGATAGGGAGTTCTTATTCTAAAAAAGAAGGGTGAACTGCTGAGAAGATGAAATACACCGTTCATGAAAAATGAACGGTGTGGTTTTAAAAAAACAGCTTTCAAGAAAGCTAGGTCAATCATGTATTTCACTTTACAATCTTGATTTACTTACTTGAGATCGGTAAGAACGACTTTTGCAGCCTCAGCGATAAGAGCGTTATCATAATTAGCATCTTTCGTAAACCGCTTAGATAAGATTGCCAAAACAATAGGTGCTCTATTAGGCGGCCAAACGATAGCAATGTCGTTTCGTGTTCCGTAACTTCCGGCTCCAGATTTATCGCCGACTTCCCATCCTATAGGAGTGCCTGCCCGAATTAGTTCGTCACCAGTAGCGTTCCCCCGCATCCAATCAGTTAAGATCGTGCGCTTATCAGCCGTGAGAGTGTTATCCACAGTGAAAGCTTTAAGGTCGGTTGCTAGTGCTTTTGCGGTGCTTGTGTCACGAATATCTCCAGGAATGGCAGAGTTTAAATCTGTCTCAAATCGATTTGCCTTTGTTACTTGGTCCCCAATCTGTTTCAGTGAATTTTCGAATCCTTTAGGGCCGCCAAGCTGTTGCAGCAATATGTTCCCAGCGGTATTATCGCTGTAACGGATAGCAGCCTCTGAGATTTCCTTCAAGCTCATGCCTGTATCTACGTGTTTTTCTGTGATTGGAGAATATGTAACAAGATCGTCTTTGCTGTAGTGAATCATTTCATTAAGTTTTTCAATTGGGTTTTTCTTCAGGACAGCAGCTGCGGCTAGAACTTTATAGGTTGATACGTAAGCAAACCGTTCATTCGGCCGATAGGCAATCGTCCTGTTTGTGCCTGTGTCAATTGCATAAACACCAAGCCTGGCATCAAATTTTTTCTCAAGTTGAACAAATTTTTTCGTCATACAGCTTGTCATTTTTGTGTCTCCTATAGCTTTTGCTTCTGCATGCGTTGATCCGTAAAAGGGTCTGAAACCCGTAAGGCTTAAACATAAAAGTCCAATACATATTCCAAGGTTTAATGTGGTTTTATTTTTCAAATGAAACGACCTCCTAATTTAAATTGATTTTGTACTCACCTTCTATTAATACCACAAAAATAGGAGCAATATCGATATATTACCAATGAGATGTTTAACAAAAACCTTTTTATTCATCTCGTTTTTTTGATTTTTAATATGTTAATAGGGCAGGGTAGCATGAGATTTTTATCATTGTTCCTATTGTCACCCATAAGGCATTAAAAGGATGGTCATGAAGTCATCCTAATGGGCTTTATCAATTGTGATTGGAGTGTTATGTATGCAAACAAAAAAAGCTTATCTTTATGTATTTCAAACCATGTCAGACTGGGAATATGGCTATTTAATTGCTGAACTAAACTCAGGGAGATATTTTAAAAAAGATGTAGCACCTTTAAAAGTAGTTACAGTAGGAGCTAATAAAGAAATGATTACGACGATGGGGGGACTGAGCATAAAACCAGATATTATCCTTGATGAGTGTACTCTTGAGAGTAAAGATCTTTTGATTTTACCCGGAGGAAATACTTGGGGAGAAGATGTTCATCAACCGATCTTGAAAAAAGTTGGCGAAGCTTTAAAGCTTGGCACGATTGTAGCTGCCATTTGTGGTGCAACCGAGGGTCTCGCCCATTATGGATACTTAGATTCTAGAAAGCACACTTGCAATGACTTAGCTTATTTGAAAATGGTCTGTCCTCATTATAAAGGAGAAACATTATATGAGTTGGCACCTGCAGTATCTGATAAAAATTTGGTTACTGCTTCAGGAATTGCCCCTCTGGAATTTGCGATGGAAGTACTGAAAAAATTAGAAGTATTTGCACCAGAAACATTGCATTCATGGTATGAGCTAAATAAGACCCAAAAGCCTGAATACTTCTTCGAGCTAATGAATACAATAAATGGATAGAATCATTACCAAATACCCCTGAACTGAAGGGGCATTTTTTTGTTAAAAGTCTAAATAATTTTCAATGAGACAAAGTGTGTCTATTTATTAAGAAAGAAAACGACGCAACTGAGTAGGGTAATGCAGAAATTTGAAACGAACCCATCATCTGGAACGTATTATGATAATAAAGTTTAAATATAAGTCACGCAATTTATGTTTTTGTTTAGTGCTTATATGAATGAAAGGGGTATCCAAATGCATTTTCATCATACTCAAAGCGGAAAACAAAACAATCAACCAAAATGGTTGGTAACGATCTTGCTCAGTTGGGGAACGTTTGTTTTTGCTTTGTTTTTTGCTACTTTAATTGGTACAATGGCCCGCCAAGCAGGGGCTTCCAAGCTTTTGCAGCAAGGAATCCAAGCAGGTTTAGTAACATTAATTACTGTCCCGTTGCTCTATTTTCTTCTTAAGCGGGTTTCTAGTAGACCATTCTACTCTATCGGACTGTCTGGATGGCGGCAAGCCATTCCGAAAGCCATTTTGGGCGCAATGTATGTGATTGTTCTATCAGCATCTGGATTTGCTATCGCCCATTTGTTGGGCTGGATCAAAATTACACAATTTCATTTCTCCGCCCATTTAGTTACTGTATTGCTCTTAAACATGATGATCGCTTTTTTTTACGAAGCTTTTCCAGAGGAATTAACTTTTCGCGGGACGATGTACTATGCTCTGAACAGGCGATTTAATTGTTTCATAGCCATACTCCTACAGCCGATCCTATTTGTGCTAGCACCATTAACTGTAAGTGGTTTGCAATATATAGCAGGAATTGAATCACCTGCTATCACATTAGATTACATTGTTTTATTGTTGTCTTTTGGATTCATCCTTCAACTGCTGCGCATAGTAACAGGAAGCTTATGGACGTCTATAGGCTTTCATCTAGCCTTTCTTGAAAATTCTCGGTTCTTCGTCCTGCAGGGGGATAAACGCTTTATTACGTATGAAGAAATTGTTCCGGGAACAGGAGCGTTGTTTGTAATTTTGTTTATGTTGCTTTTTGTCGGTACTCTACTCTTAATGCCAGCAGTAATAGCTCGCTGGCGGCGTAAGAATAAGAGAAAAGGCCAAGATGTATAACGACTGGTTTATGTACAAATTGGAAGGTGTCGATTAAGAATGTCTATTTTAATAATTGTTGAATCATCTCGGTTTTAACTGTATTAGGTTTATTCACATGGATTTTCAAAAGACAAAAAAATGCGGATGAAGATGTATTCATTTATGCGAGATACATGATTTATCTTCTTGTAGCTGAAGTTGCAATATATGTTATATTTCAGGTCAACTAAGTATAAAACGATAATGAAAAAATCGTCATCATTTTTTAAAATCATCATTCATTCTTGAAATACATGGAGCACCACCAATCATCTAGCTCTAAATGGATTATGATAGATATGCTCTGTTGGATAAAGCCTGTACATATTTGCACAATTGCATAAATTGCTAGTCTTCCAAAAAGAGCATAATTGTATCGATCAAGGTAAAAATGGTATACTGCTGTGACAAGTATTGGAAGGCGCGTACACACTTTTGAGTTACATAAATAAAATCAGGGGGATTACATTGAAACCAACCACGCCTTATGCAGTCATATGGATATCGACTGCTTTGGCTTCTTCAGTAGGTATTATCGTTACCAAGAGCGCCCTTCCGTTATGGGCGTTATTCATTCCTATGATAATACCGTTTCCAAAAGATAAAAACAAATAAAAACTAGCATAATCATTTAATAGATTGGAGGAGTAAGCTGGAGTATACGAGCTTGTTAAGGAAATATGAAGAAGAATTGTATAGTCTAATGATTGAGTTTGATATAGTGGAACATTTACACTTTAAACCACATTTTGAAACATGAAGTGTGTTCACTTGGAGCTCAATCAAAAGAAGGTTAAAAAGTCATGTTTATACTCTGGCGTTTTTTATTGTTGTTAAGGGAGTTTTCATTTTTAGATAAGCATCATTTAAGGGAAATGCTCTTAACTTTAGTCGATTTTAAACATGCGCTGCGAATTGAGATGATAGCTTCAGTCAGCTCAGGGAATTGATGAGAATCATTAGAGATATTGCTCACTTATGAGGGCTTTTCTATTTTCACTAAAAAAGTGAATAAAGTGAATAGGCATTTAAATCTTCAAACAAACGATGAGAAGAAATACATCAAAGGAAAAGCTGATGTTCATACTAATGGTCGGGAGGTAAACCGGCTTATGATACAAATTTGGATCACTGGTTTTTTATTATTGGCTCAACCGAGCGGGCCGCCTGACAGCTTAACGGTTACACAGCAAGGACGGACGATTGCTACTGTTAACCGCGAAAACTTTACAATGCCTCTTCCCGGTACCCCGATGATTGATCATGAAAAGTACCGTAAATTCATCGAACAGCTAGATCAGCAAGTTTACCGGGAGCCGATAAATGCTGTGCTTAACGATCATGGAGGCATCATCCCGGGCAGGGTTGGGTACAAGTTGTATCAACAGGCGTTTATGGAGAAGTTTTATTCTTATTTCTATGGACAAGGCTCCTCCAAAGTAGAAGTGCCGGAATTGAATATTTATCCAGAAGTTGACAGCGAAATGCTTGCTCACATCAGTACACAGCGGCTCGGTCAGTACGTAACATATTTTAATTCGAATAATAAAAGCCGAACACATAATATTTCTCTTTCTGCAAAAGCGATTGACAATCATGTTGTTTTTCCTAACGAGACCTTTTCATTTAACCAAGTTGTCGGAATGAGAACCCGGGACAAAGGATATAAGAGTGCGCCCATTATTGTTAAAGGTGAGTTGTCTGAAGGGGTGGGCGGAGGTATTTGTCAGGTATCATCTACACTATTTAATGCAGTCGATCGCGCGGGGCTGCGAATCGTTCAGCGCTATTCACATACAAGAAGCGTGCCATATGTTCCGCCCGGACGTGATGCTACAGTAAGCTGGGGAGGTCCTGACTTTCTCTTTCAAAACCAATATAACCAGCCAATACTCATTCGGGCAAAAAGTCATGGGAGCAGTATGATTGTTACGCTTTACTCTTCAGATGTAATCAATAAAAAACTGAGAAAAGTTCCTAAAGCCCCATCTCAGATACCGAAAGAAATAAACGCTGAGCGGTAATAGGATACTACTATAGGGAAAAACAAAGCTGAAAGATAAAAAATGGCTCGCCGTCGAGGTTCAAGCAATTTATGCTTGGCAGATAAAGCCTCTGAATTAGAAGTTGTTATTATCTGAACGTAAAAGGATGTTAAAGCAGCTTATATTAAAATTTGTCAGTCAGGAATAGAATATTTATATTACTTATAGATGAGAGAAATCAGCATATGGAAACTGTATGTGAAAGGAAGGGGGAGGGAGAGTAAACGAATAAGATGGGATGGTTTTATGATTAGATCCATTACTTTGCCAAAGGAAAAAACGAAAATAACAGTTGGAAAACCAATCATACATGAGTCAAACGTCAAAGTTACTGCGATATATGACTATAGAGAAGAACCAGAGGAAGCTTTTTGGATCCATTTATCTGATGGAAGTGAAATGTTTGTTGACCATCACAAAGTCTTTATCGAATACGAGTAGAGAAAGTATTAAAAGTACTGTTGATATGCATTTTAGCTTGGCATTGTAAAGACAAAGACTCCAACAAAAGCACCCTAGTTAATCATTTAAAGCCGTTAATTTCAAAATTTTCTATGTTGAGATATAGGTTTTTCAATCGTTTCAACAGAACTTCAAATTTTAAGAAGCCTCTATTTGCAATTCTCAGGTAAGCAATAATCATTCCGGACTCAACTCATTGTTGCAATACAATTGAAATGCAGCCTCAATCAAATGATCCGGAGTTACAATAAAGCCTAATCTCACATCATTGTCCTCACTGTATCCAAACCAAAACCGCAACATGGACAAAATGTCAAAGGTTTTTTGATACTCGCCTTTATACTAAGGATTTTGTGAAAGAAAGTGAGTAGCCATCTGTTATTGAATCACTGACTTATTTTCTTTTCAGTAACATTTTGATCTGATTTTCTACTAAAGATTGAGGGGAAGTGAGGAAAAAGATCAACAATAAAAAGTGGTTATTGATGATAGCTGTATTTCTGATGATCTGCATCGTATATCAGGAAACAAAGTGAAATGTGAGGGCAGCGGGAAAAGCGGACTGTGGGTTTCTACCCTTTAAAAATCAGACAAGACTCAATTGGACCTGAAAATTTGTATTGGCTGGGGAGTAAGAAAGAAGAAAAAAGGTCGGTTATTGAAAAACTTATACATAGATGGAAAAAAGTATGATGAGAGTAAAAATATATATAGATGAAGAATTGCCAGGGGGAGGACATATGGGGGACCACATCGCTACCTTTAATGATATGCCTGAAGATGAAGTAATAGTACATGACGTATTAGTGAAAGTAAGTGGAAGACAGGCGAGAAAGTACAGACAGTAGAAATAAAATTTATATAAGAAGCCAAGGTAGCTCATTTGATGAATTGGTGACCACATTGGTGTTACTTTTTAATTTGTAGGATTTTAGTACAGCAATATAAGATCCTGTATATGCTGATAGAAAATTGCGCAGCCTTGAAGTGATGGAGACGGTATAGCAGTTTTCAAAATTTGAATTTATTATAACAAAAATCTCATAGCCTATCTTTATATATTCAATCAGTTGATTACGTAAAATGAGATTGGCTTTAATACGGAGGGGCGAGAATGAAAACACTCACTTTCATATCCAGCTTTACTGCTATTGGAACCTCAATATTGGGGCAATGGCTAGGAGTGCTGGATGATTCTTATGCTGTTGGTAATGCTTGGTTTATAGGTGTTTTAGCTGGATTGATTACACTTCTCATTTTGATTGACAGTCAAGTTATGACAAAAAGTTTCATAGTAAGCTTAAGCACAATTTCAGGCATAACGGGAGTAGGATTTTTATATCTCCCAGCTGCAATTATCAACATACTTATAAGTATTAAACTGGACAAGAAAAAGAAAGAAGAAGGCCTTAATTAAAAATCCAAAATGTATTCTAGGAGAGGAAGACTATGGATTTACCCACATATCATATTTACAATCATGGGTGCTGCAGGTTTTGTAAGTTTAATGTGGTTCAGTTATATTTCTGACAAAGCTGAAAAGTAAAGCGATTTTCATTCTAGATGTGTCAATACACTTTGCTGTTTTGCAAAAAATTAAGACTTAATGCAATGTAAACCCCAATGTCTGAAGGAGTTTACATTGCTTATTTACACACTATTTGTTTACATAATAATATTATTTGAAACTAATCGCATAAAATCTACTAAATGATCTGTGTACTAAATATTCATTATAAATATAATGGATTGGCATTAAGAAACAAAGCTTTTTTACTGCATACGATTCTGTGCATCGATGTTTGCTGACAAGCGGTCTTCGACAGGCCGATTTCTAGAATATTGTACAGGCTGGAAACATGAAACAAAAAGGCGAAACCGGTTGCTGTCTAACAGTTGAATGTAAAGAAGCAATGCATTCATTCAATTGAGTGGCTGAACGATTGTACAGACTATGTTTATTAGTTTTAAGATTCTGTAAACTTGATTGAATAGCGGGTTCCACTATTTGTATAATGACGTTGCAGCTTAGGCTCTACATAACGAATGCAGTAGGAGGAAAGTGAAATGAGGAAAATTGCGTTTGCTGTTTTGATGTCATTTTTCGCTTTTATCAGCTTAGTTCCAACAGTTGATGCTGCTGTCATTGGTCATGACAAAGTAGTAGGTTTCGAAGAAGTTGTCCCAACTACTGTTGTTCAGAAAGTCGAAAAAAAGTTTCAGCCGTATCTGAAGGTTTATAGCGGCTGTGTACCCTTTCCAGCAGTAGATGCACAAGGCAATACAAGTGGCGGCTTACAGCCAACTGGAGCGCCTGAAGGAGGTTGCAGCAAACATACCGGACAAGTTTATTCACGTTCAACTTTGTACAATGGCGTGTGGGCAATCATGTATTCTTGGTATTTTCCAAAGGATGAGCCTTCTCCAGGTTTGGGTCATAGACATGACTGGGAAGGAATCGTAGTTTGGGTCGACAATCCGTCTAGTCAAAATCCAAAAGTTTTATCAATTGCATACTCCGGCCATGGGAAATTTACAAATGTTCAACCAAATGAAAGAAACATGAAGGACACACATCCATTAATTGCATACAACAGCACATGGCCCTTAAACCATGAATTGCATATTAGTGATCAAGTAGGGGGCACTCAGCCATTAATCGGGTGGGAAGACTTAACACCGGAAGCGAGGAATGCTTTAAATATAACGGATTTCGGTAAAGCGAATGTCCCTTTTAATGATCCTAACTTCACAAATCATTTAGAAAAGGCATGGTTTAGATAATTCATAGAATAGTCATTAGATTCTTTCAGCATTTTCATGACAAGCTAAAGGAACAGACCCAAAATTTAATGTTAATCTTAGCTTTGTTTTTGATGACAATCTATGCAGGGAATGCTTCTGAAAAATGAGGAAATAGTAAGTTTTACGATGACAGGAAACCAAAAAACGTTCATGATGCCCGATGAGTCAATCCAAGTAGGTTTCCCTCTCAATTATTCGGATACCGATTCACAATTATGCACAGTTCATGCTAGGATATTTCGCCTGTCTTTATCAGGATACGAAATAACGCTAATTGAGCAAAATTTTAGAGGTGACCATTTTGATTTAAGCGCAAGTGATCAAACGAGACGGTGCCGTTCAAAAACCAATATTTAGAGTTAACGAAAGATCAAGACTGTGGAGAAGTGAAAGTTAGAGGTTTATACGGTTATCAGTTTGATAATGTATACGAATATTGATAAAAGTTTGAATGTAAAGGCCAATCTAAAACGTGGCCTTTTTTTACTGTCTAAAGATATAAAGGGCATCTAGTTTAGGAAGGGGAGCATTTAGAGCCAAGCTTTCTATTGCCTCTGCAGACTAAATGAAGTGGAGAATTTGTTAAAATAAATATCTAATCACCAGAACTCATGGCAAAAGGTAAATGTTGATGTCCAAGACAGCGATAGTCACGGGTTCTGTGCAGGAGGATTAGGGGTCTGATTTATAGATGATATGAGATTCAAAAAGAAGAATCTATTTTAAACTTTGTCATATGGATTCTTTATACTTGCGATAAACTGGTATAATAAGAAAGCCGATTTAAGCAGTTATTGTGAAAGAGAAAATACACTTTTGGTAAGAATAGTTTGACCGGACCTAGATTTGATAGAGTGTGACAAGAGCGCTTAAAATAAGCCTATAAGTACAAAAAGAGGCTTGGCGTTTTTTACGCAAGCCTCTTTTGTGTCAGTAGCCAAATACCAGAGTTGTACTTTGTGATCCCGCATATTTCGTGACAAAATCTTTTGTATACTGCGGCGTTTGGACACGGTAGCTGTAATTAGATCCGGGATTCCAGGAAGTCAGCGGAGAGCTTTGCTTATTAAGAGAAGGGTAGCTGCCTGTATCCTTGAAATAACCAGTGCCCTTGTCATCAAGGATTCCGCCTTTTTCACTGCCGTTTCCAAAGTAATTATATTCAGAATATATTTTTGCTTTTGTGGCAATTGTAATCGCTTGGTTAAAGTTGTTGCTGTAATTGTTTTTCACATGAAAATATCCGTATCTCATGAGACCCGGGCCTCTAACATACAAGTTCTCAAAATAATTGTTGGCGATTGTCATGTGGGGATAGCCGTCATATTGATGCTGTGAATCATCTGGGTATCCTAAAATCAAACCGTATTTATGATTCGCGAATTTTGAGTTGCTGATGGTGATATAATCTGCTGATTTCCCGACATACAGGAGCTTGTCCAAATCACTGCCGCTTGCACTATAGCTGTGGCCGGAGAATGTGACGTGGTCAATCCAGTAGTTGAAGCCGGAATCTAAATAAAGCTGGATATCATTATTTCCGTTAATCTGCGGACTGTGTTCAAAAGTCAAATTTTGAAAAATGACGTTCCCAGAGGCAGATGAAGTGGTTAAATAAATATTTTTTAACGTTTTTTTCGCGTAAGAGCCTACGAGTGTTTTGTTTGAGCCAATTGTAACTGTTGTTTTCGATGATGCGGAAATATCATTTTGAAGCACTAAAATTTTCGGAGTTGAGCCTCCTAGATGGGTTTTTAAATCATTTACGCTTTGAATGTAAACAATCTGGCCGTTTTTTCCTCCCGTTGTGCTCGCTTTAGAAATGCCTTTTTCATTTTTAGCATTTCCGGCAAATCCTAAAAGGCCATTCGTTGAGGTGTTTGGAAAATCGACGGCTCCAAACGCTTTTCCAGGCAAGAGAACCAATAACAAGCTGAACATGGCAAACCATAAACAAAATCGTTTCATCACAATATGCTCCCTTTCAAATGTAATAATTTCCTTGCAAGGATTATTATTACAGTAAATAAAAAGGAATGATAGGTTCTATCGTCCTAATTAATGCTGGGTTATTTAAAATACAGATTGCGCTAACAATTAAAACAGAAGAAAGGATTGATATACCATTGACTGCAGCAGCTTATCGAAACACCTTGCTTTCACTTTTATGTTTAACAGCTGGAATCGTGGATGTAATCGGGTATTTAAGCCTTGGACATGTGTTCACAGCGAATATGACTGGAAATATTGTATTATTTGGGTTAGCGATCGGCAAATCTCTTCAGGCCACAGTTTTTAATTCTTTGACTGCGCTAATCGGATTTATATGCGGCGTGATTATTTCAACACTGATGGTTGGAAAGGCAGAAAATACTCTTTGGCCTTCTGCTGTGACAAAAGCTCTGGCACTTGAAGCATTCATTTTATTTGTCTTTGCTTGTCTATCTTTTTATTCGGCCTTTGTTCCTGTATACATTCTTATTATTCTCTTGAGCATTTCTATGGGGATTCAAACAACAGCAGCTAAAAAGCTGGGAATCGCAGGTATTTCTTCTACTGTGTTGACCGGAACATTGGCTTCTCTTTTAGAGGATTTGTCCGGCCGTTTGTTTTTTAAGAAACAGAAGAAGACATTCTTAAGAGATGCTGTGTTAAGAGCGCTGGCTATTGTCTTATATTGTGTGGGGGCTATTATTGTAGCTTTAGCTGAGCCTAATTTTTACAACATCATTATTTGGGTTCCGATTGTTCTCATATTTGGCATCATGATGACCGCTAAGTTGAAACTGAGCGCGGAAAAATAAGAGCTGATATCAGGTCATCAGCTCTTATGGCTATGCTATATAGCTCAGTAAATAAAAATAAGAAAATCGGCTGGTGGGTATACCCATTCATTCGTATTGACTTTTTCATAAAAACCTTACCTTTGATATATATATGATAGTGAATCTGTCTTAAAATCATCTATGAATCTATTTCCTCTTTCAAACCAATGGATTGAGTCTTAAAATGATAATAATTCTCATTTGGAAGTCTGTATTGAGGAGGAGATTTATGAAAAAGGATATCAGTGCAATTGTTAGTATGGTTTTGTTGATGATCCTTTGTTTTTCCCCGCAAGCTTCGGCAGCATATGACGACATGCATGAAGGCTATGCAACCTATACAGGGTCAGGTTATGCAGGAGGAGCTTTTCTGCTGGATCCCATTCCTTCTGATATGGAGATTACCGCAATAAATCCTGCAGATCTCAATTACGGGGGAGTGAAAGCGGCACTTGCAGGCTCCTATTTGGAAGTTGTGGGGCCAAAAGGAAAAACAATTGTCTACGTTACCGACCTATATCCTGAAGGTGCTCGGGGAGCTCTTGATCTGTCACCTAATGCCTTTCGAAAAATCGGCGATATGAAAGACGGAAAAATCAATATTAAATGGCGTGTTGTCAAAGCCCCAATCACCGGCAATTTCACATACCGGGTCAAAGAAGGCAGCAGCAGATGGTGGCTGCAATTCAAGTCAGAAATCACAAGTATCCTGTTATGAAAATGGAATATGAGAAGGATGGTAAGTGGATTAACATGGAGAAAATGGACTATAACCATTTTGTCAGCACTAATGTAGGGACAGGCTCTCTCAAAGTCAGAATGACTGACATCCGTGGAAAAGTTGTGAAAGATACCATTCCGAAGCTGCCTGAAAGCGGAACGTCCAATGCATATACAGTGCCCGGCCATGTACAGTTTCCTGAATGAAAAATACGAAACAGCGGACCTTTCCCGCTGTTTTTTCATTTCGTTATATGAAGAGAATAGGTATCAATCATCAACATCTTCATCATGTAAAAACGCTTTAATCATGTTTACTTGCTGCTGCTTTGGATAACTAGTGTACAGTCTGCTTGAAATCCGAATAGGATCTCCGAAAAAGTATCTTTCGTAGTGTGTTTGCCTTGTTCCGAATGAACTCATTGTTAAATCCCACGCCAAGCGGAAAATCTTTCATTTGCAAATCATAAAGCGAGCTTTTCGTTTTGACTATTCCTTTAAATGCAGGATGATCAGAAATGTTACCCTCTAATTTTTCGCCATCATACCATATTTCGTTTTCTAGTTTATTCAATCGGTCAATGAATTCTTTTCCATTGATGATCCCCATTTGACGTTTCGCTCCTTCACATCATGCTGCGTAATGTCATTATATTTTCGAAAGAACAGCCCGTTCCCTAATTTGAGATAGGAAAAGCCTTTTTTAGTATGCCTTAATGAAAAGAGTAAATTGAAATACTATGTAACAAGGCAGTATATGTCTTTCGTGTTTTTTCTGCATTGTCCAGAGATGTAAACAATTTGCTTATGCACGGGGTAAGACATTACTATAAAACCTTTATAAAACATGTCGATATAATTGATATAGAAGTAAGCGAATGCTATTTCGATCATACATCGTGCAGAAAGGAATACTACACATGAAAGTGAAAACAAAATTACTGGGGATAGTATCAATATTAGTTCTTTCAATGATTGGAATTGGAAGTTCTTCCATTTTTATGATTTCTTCTGCTGTGACAAAAAATGAAGAACTGAAAGACAAAATGGAATTCCAAAAAGAAATGAAATACATCCAATATCGATTGGCCGGTTTATCAAATGATGAGAGAGGCTTTCTGATTACCGGAGACACAGAGTATGAAGAGGGAATGGAGGAAAAAGCAGACGATGTCTTAAAGAGCCTTGATCGGGTCAATGACTTGACAGATAAAGAGAAATATCAATCACATATTGAAGACATTAAAACAAGCCTTACTCAGTATAGAGCTTTAAATCAGCAAGTATTAAAAGCCTACTCTTCAGATCCTAAAAAAGCAGGAACCATCCATTTTGGAGAAGAAAGAACATTAAGAAAAGAAGTTGTAGATCCAGCTGTCAATAAGCTGTCTGATCGCCTGGATCAAGAGGTGGAGGATCTAAAAGGTGAAATACGCAGCAAAGGGGAAATGAGTCAATGGTTCATCATCATTGTCACAGCGGTATCAATAATGGTAGGCGTTGTTTTAAGCTTATTGTTATTAAAGTCCATTATGGTTCCATTGAGAAGTATGAATATGCAGCTTGAAGAAATTGCTCATGGCGAGGCGGATTTAACCAAAAAAGTCATTGTGAAGAATAAGGACGAATTTGGTCAGCTTGCTCAATCTTTCAATTCTTTTACCCATTCATTAATTCAAATTGTGAAGCAGATCAGCAGCTCATCTGAACAAGTCGCCGCATCTTCCGAAGAATTATCGGCAAGCGCGGAAGAATCCAAATCAACTTCTGAACATATCTCCAGAGCGATGCAGATGGCTGCCGACAGCAATGGGAAGCAAAGCTCAATGACAGAAAAGAGTGCAGACTCCATTACTGAGTTATTAGACAGTATATCATCTGTTGCTTCAAATACTGGTAACATAGCGGATCTATCTTCGTCGATGAGAGACAAGGCTGAAATAGGATCTCAATCCGTCAACAAAATGTTAGACCAGATGAAGTTCATTGATAAATCTGTAGATTCAGCAGGCAATGGCTTGCAGGCATTGGTAGCAAGCACAGCAGAAATCAGCAATATTTCTTCGCTAATCACAAATATTTCCGAGCAGACAAATTTGCTGGCACTGAATGCAGCGATCGAGGCGGCCAGAGCCGGAGAGCAAGGAAAAGGATTTGCTGTGGTGGCAGAAGAAGTTCGGAAATTGGCCGATGAAACGAATAAGTCAGCCAATCACATCCAATCTGTGGTAACAGCCATCCAAAATGAATCGGTTGAAACAGTGAATAACATTAAGGTTGTTCAAGAAAATGTGAGCTCAGGTATTGTGCTTTCTCAAGAGACAACAGGGAATTTCAATGAAATACTGAATCTGGTGGAACAGGTCACTTCTCAAATACAAGAAGTGGCAGCGGCAACACAGCAGCTTACATCAGGGGTTGAAGTGATTCAGCATACAGTTCATACATTAGCCGCTGGTACAAAAGAAACGTCAGCAAATACAGAAGCGGTTGCAAAATCATCACAGGAACAGCTTCATTCAATGGAGGAAATTTCTTATGCTGCAGAGTCTCTATCCCAGTTGGCGGAAGAACTTCAAACTGTTATTCATCGTTTTAAAT
>NZ_JALAYA010000057.1:0-87958 GCF_026796395.1 Bacillus sp. T17B1 | reverse complement strand
CGTTTTAAATGACTAGTCCAAATTTTGATCAATAGTCCCTTCGAAATAGTCATCGCTGACTTGTTCATGAGTTTCAGCCAATCCTTTTTCCAATTGCGTGGTTCCTTTATAATCTGAGGGATCAAAATACTTTCCAGCCACATCTGTGGTGTCATTTATGTTTTCTTTATTATGAGTTTGAGTTTCAGCGTTTTCATTTTCTGTCTTACCACTTTCATTTACAGTCTGCTGAAAATCATATCCCTTGTCAATTGAAGAAAATCTTTTGTAGTCATCCGGTCTGTCTGCACCATTTTTTTGAGTCACTTTACTCACTCCAGATTAATGAAATTTAACTGTGTCATATGAGATTAAGGCGAACCTTATTTGGTTCTTTTAGGATCAGAGCCATGCTTTTTAGGGTCATCTACTTTAAAAGCTGTTTCAGTCTCATGATCGTTTCTTATTTGCTCAATACTTGAATTTTGAATTCCTTTTTTACTCATTAGTGTCACCCCTTTACGAAAAGTGTTGAATATCAACTCTTCTTATTCTGTCTGTTAGGCAGGTATTCATTCGCTTTTTTTCGTTGACTCTTTCCATTTAGGCAAGAGAGTCAGTTTCATGTCAGTATATTAAAGGTTATTTTTTTGAAACCTTTACATTGCGTATATGAAGAGGCTTTATAAAGCTGGGAACATATCGTATCAGAGTCGCACTTAGGAAATTTGCTGGAGCAGGCTGATAACAAAATTACCTTTCTCTTTTCAGGATAAAGAGGGGGACTTTCGCTTTACACCGCCTTATTTTGTCCTGATTGACTGGGGACATGACGAAAGAGATTATAAGGCGGGGCATCCAGAAGGTCTGTTTGAAGCGTGGTCAAATCTTTATTCACGGTTTGCCGTCGCCAATGCGACGGGAGGATTTCATAACCGATTTCTGCACGCCTATGCTTTTGGGACAAAGCATGAAAGCCGATTGTTCCGATCAATTCTTTGGTGTCTTTTCTTTCAATTCCCCACCGTATCCCACGTTTTTCTTGATAAAGGCCGGCAAATGTTTGAACCATTGAATTGGCCTCTTCTATAGATTTCATATTTTCAATTCCATAATAGCGTGTTACCTCATGGTTTGAGAAACAAGCAAAAATGGTTTCTGCATCTTGATCTTTGATTTGTCTGAGTGTAATCCGATCCGTTTCTAATACAGGAAACATTCCATCACTCTCCAAGTTTGTATTCCGTTTTATTATATTCCTTTTATTTCCTCTTTTCTATAGTGAATTCAAACCTGAAGAAGCAAAGGAACGTATTTGTCTTTCTAGTTGCTCTTTGTTTTTGTTGAATTGTTTCAAACGATGGCCGTTCGCACCTGATGGATGGGGAAAGCCGCGTAGGCAAAAAAAATTCCGGAGGCTGTGCTGGCTGATCAGTGTTTCACAGACTGCTTCGGCTGCTTTTCCTAGCGGAATGAGAAGAGCCGGTCCCGTCACTTTATTGAGCTCCGCAGGGAAGTGCCCAAAAGCATAGGTGCTTAGGATATGTGAGTGATTGATAGCCGGCCTGTAACCAGTATAGTTTTTATGGTGAATAAAGACAGGATATTTGATAACGGAAGTTGTATGAAGCATATGCCGTAAGTCTCCAAAAAGCTGTGCGGCGCTTTGAATGCCTAAAGCCTGCGGCAGCTCGCAAAAATTCAGCATCGTGATTAGGTTTTGCCTCATCGAACCGGAGAAGCCCGCTGCTTTTTTCGTGTCTACCGCCATTTGCTCAAGAGACCTGCCTTGCCGCAGGCTTTCAACGGCTGTTTTGTACGCGATTTTCATCTGGAAAAAACCTGGCGTAATTCCGGCAATCACAATAGAGGCAGCCCGGTTGATATATTCATTATGAGGTGAATAATAGATGCCAAGTTCGTTTTCTTGATGGAGACGAAATGGAGAATCAAGTAAATCAGACTTTGTAAGAGACGAAGGAAGACAACGCAGTTTCTCTGCGAACTCCTCTAGACTGCTTCTGTTTACAATCATGCGTCAGCCTCCTCAAAAAATAATATCCCATTGTCCATTCTGATCATAACAATAGGATATCATTCATCTTTATCTGCTATTGAAATGGCCTGCCTGCCACACCTCTTTGACTGCTTGAGGAACCTTCACTTCAGCTGCTGTCTGCTGAAGTGTATTTTTTTTCATTTGGACATCCTGCTGAATCTTCTTTTGTTTCTGCAACAGCAGCTGCGCTTCTGTTTTTAATCCTTCGACTTGTTTTTGCATAGCCTGCGTAACAGAGGTGAGCTCCTTTAGTGCGGGGTCTATATTTTTCTTGTTTTGAATCACATTAACACCTAAATAAATGATAGAAATAGCCAATACTGCGAGACTGATGTAAACAATAGCCATATGTTCACTCCTTTTCTTATGTCATTACCCAGTTTCCGCTTTTTTAATCAGAAGAAAGAATGGTCGTGCAGTTCGTTTGATTTGCGTATTGGATTTATTGTATTTATAATGTGATATCGTACATATGTAAACAGAAAGGGTGCTTCAATTGCAAAGTTTACAAAATAAAACCGCTCTTATCACAGGCGGAGGCAGAGGGATAGGCCGCGCTACGGCTCTTGCGCTTGCGAAAGAAGGCGTGAATATCGGGTTAATCGGCCGAACTGCCGCAAATGTTGAGAAAGTGGCTGAAGAAGTCAAAGCGCTTGGTGTAAAAGCAGCATTTGCCGCTGCAGATGTAAAAGATGCCGAGGAGGTTAACCAAGCTGTAGCTCAAGTGAAAGAACAGCTCGGTGAAATCGACATTCTCATTAACAACGCTGGCATCAGCAAATTTGGCGGTTTCTTAGATCTATCAGCTGATGAGTGGGAAAATATTATACAAGTCAACCTAATGGGTGTGTATCATGTCACTCGCGCGGTGCTTCCGGAAATGATTGAACGCAAAGCCGGAGACATCATTAATATTTCTTCTACAGCGGGCCAAAGAGGGGCTGCTGCAACTAGTGCTTACAGCGCTTCTAAATTTGCGGTTCTCGGGTTAACAGAGTCTCTTATGCAAGAAGTGAGAAAGCATAATATCAGAGTCAGCGCGTTAACGCCGAGCACAGTTGCTAGTGATATGTCTATTGAATTGAACTTAACAGACGGTAACCCTGAAAAGGTTATGCAGCCAGAGGACCTTGCTGAATACATGGTGGCACAATTGAAATTAGATCCGCGCATTTTCATCAAAACAGCGGGATTGTGGTCAACAAATCCGTAAAAATGAAAGCCTGTCTTGCGACAGGCTTTTTTATTTGAATGTAATTCTCACTGGTAAACGTTTAACGCCAAACACAAAGGGACTAGGGATCGCTTCAAGCTTTTCATCATAATCAGCTTTTTCGATACAGGCTGACATTGATAAAAGGGAGGAAAGAGCGATGGTCGCTTCTAGCCTGGCCAATGGAGCGCCGAGGCAAAAGTGGATCCCGAATCCAAAGCTGAGATGATGATAGGAAGGGCGGTCAATCTTAAAACAATCAGGTTCGCAAAATTTGTCTTCATCGCGGTTGGCTGACGCGATCCAGCTGATAACGGATGATCCCTTTTTGATGAACATTCCGCCAAGCTCTGTGTCTTCCGTCGTGACACGCCCAATGGCCTGCACAGGCGGATAGTAGCGAAGCGTTTCTTCTATGACATTGGCAACATTGTCTGTATTTTGTCTTACCTGCTGTTGGACCACTGAATCTTCTGTCAGATAGCGTATTGCATTTGCTATCAAATTTGTAGTCGTTTCATTCCCTGCGACGAGAAGAAGAATACAAAAACCAATCAGCTGTTCTTCTGTTAAACATTCTCCATCGATTTCCGCCTGTAAAAGCATTGTCATTAAATCTTCTTTTGGTTCAGCTCTTCGTTTTGACAGGATGTCTCTGAAATAGTCACTTAAAAAAGCGTGGCCGTCACGCCGATTATGGACCATGTCAGCAACAGCTTGGTCAGAGCTGTCCTTTGCTCCAGCTACAAGTACGTCGGAGTATGTTTTAATCAAGTGGCGGTCTTCAATCGGAGCGCCCAGCATTTCAGCTATAATGATAACTGGGAGGGGACCTGCAAAATCTTCAATGAAATCGATTGTACTCTTTTGCCGTGTTTCTTGTAAGAGAAACGCTGCCACGTCTTTTATGCGGGTTTCGAGTTGTTTTACTGCTTTTGGGGTAAAAGCTCTGTTGACGAGAGCCCGTAATTTGGTGTGTTTCGGAGGATCCATTGTTAATATACTTTCAGTCTGTATGCCGCGTTTTGATGAAAAGAGTTTAGGATTTTTCAGGACGAACTGAACATCATCGTATGTGAAAACATCCCAGCAATCCCGCAGCGGGTCATAACGGACAGGGGACTCACGCCGGAGCTTATTATAAATTGGGAAAGGAAGAAGCTGGTCTTTTTCGGAGTACAATTCTTTCATGGATATAAGATTGGCGTAACGTTCTTCCTTTGAAGGGCGTGTAGTTTGATTTGTCATTCTATCATCTCCTTTCTCCATACGTTACCAAACCCAGTTTCTCAATTCAATGGACATAAAATAAAGAAAATGTAAATCGGACAATCGTTTCAGATTGAAAATAATGGTGAACGTCGGCTATAATAGAACTAAGTAAACTGTGTACTTAATGTTCACTTATTATTTTTTACTCCGCTCATTAATAAACAGCAAGTACAAGGATTAGCTGATGAACAGTCCTTAATATAAAGAAGGAAAACAATAATATTAAATTGAATATTTAGTACATAGTGTTCTCAGTGATAAAAGAAGGGGTGCATACATGATGAAAGAAGAAAAAAGAAGTTCAACTGGATTTTTAGTTAAGCAGCGCGCATTTTTAAAACTTTATATGATAACGATGACAGAGCAAGAAAGGCTCTATGGACTAAAACTGCTTGAGGTGCTTCGGTCTGAATTTAAAGAGATTGGATTTAAACCAAATCATACAGAAGTATACCGGTCTTTGCATGAGCTTCTTGATGACGGGATATTAAAGCAAATTAAAGTAAAAAAAGAAGGGGCTAAGCTCCAGGAAGTCGTCCTCTATCAATTTAAAGATTACGAGGCTGCCAAACTATATAAAAAACAGCTGAAGGTTGAGCTGGACCGCTGTAAAAAACTGATTGAAAAAGCGCTCTCAGATAATTTTTAATAGAAACAAACACCCGCGCAGCAGTGTGCATCGGGTGTTTTCTGCTTTACATTATACATATTTGTCGAAAAGAAACAATACAAATCAATGATGACCTTCACACTTGACACCATTTCCTCACGTGGTAACATTTTAAACGTGTGAAAATGCGAACAAAAAAGCGAACAAAGGAGATGTTACCGATCTTTGATCAAACAAAAGTAGCCTTTATAGGAGCAGGATCTATGGCGGAAGGAATGATATCAGGTATCGTTCGTGCCAACAAAATCCCAAAACAAAACATCTGCGTTACAAACCGCAGCAATACAGAGCGATTAGCTGAACTTGAACTTCAATATGGAATTAAAGGCGCCTCACCACACCAAATATGTATTGAAGACATGGATGTGCTCATTTTGGCAATGAAGCCAAAAGACGCTGAAAGCGCTCTGTCATCACTAAAAACACGTATTCAACCCCATCAATTAATCTTGTCGGTCCTTGCCGGCATATCCACCTCTTTTATTGAACAATCATTGCTTAATCAACAGCCGGTTGTCAGAGTGATGCCCAACACCTCCAGTATGATCGGTGCTTCTGCAACAGCCATTGCGCTTGGCAAGTATGTGTCAGAAGACCTGCAAAAGCTGGCTGAAGCATTGCTCGGATGCATGGGTGAGGTCTATACAATCCAAGAAAATCAAATGGACATATTCACCGGAATTGCCGGCAGCGGCCCCGCGTATTTTTATTATTTAATGGAATTTATTGAAAAGACAGGCGAGGAAGCGGGCCTCGATAAACAGTTATCCCGAAGCATCGGCGCACAGACGCTTTTAGGTGCCGCAAAAATGCTCATGGAAACAGGAGAACAGCCTGAGGTCTTACGAGACAATATCACGTCACCGAACGGAACGACTGCTGCCGGGCTGCAAGCCTTGAAAAAGAGCGGTGGCGGAGAAGCGATTTCTCTAGCGATTAAGCATGCGGCTAAGCGTTCAAAGGAAATCAGCGACGATATCGAAAAAACAGCGGCAACGCTCTCAGGAGTGATAAAGTGACGCCTGATCCAAACATGAAAAGAGTCGTTGTGAAGATTGGAAGCAGTTCATTAACAAGCCTTCATGGAGAAATCAGCATTCGAAAATTGGAAACGTTGGTCGACCAAGTCGTCAAACTCAAAGACACTGGCTATGAAGTGATTTTGGTTTCCTCAGGCGCAGTGGCGGCAGGATATCGGAAGCTAGGATTTATCCGAAGACCCGAAAAGCTTCCGGAAAAACAAGCATCAGCCTCAATCGGCCAGGGCCTGCTGATGGAAGCTTATTCAAAGCTGTTTTTGGCACACGGCTATGTTGCATCCCAAATTTTAATTACGAGAAGCGATTTTTCTGATGAATATCGGTATAACAATGTCAGGAATACACTGAATGTACTCCTCGAACGCGGCATCATCCCGATTATCAACGAAAATGATACAGTTACCGTCAATCGGCTCAAATTTGGCGACAATGATACGCTCGCAGCAAAAGTCGCCGGATTAATTGATGCAGATATGCTTGTGATTTTATCAGATATCGACGGATTATATGACGGCAATCCGCGTACAAATCCAGAAGCGAAAAGGATGGAGCGGATAAGTGAAATAACGCCTGACATCGAAGCGTGTGCAGGTGACACTGGCAGCGGCGTCGGCACTGGCGGTATGCGCTCTAAGTTGGATGCTTTTAAAATCGTAATGGCATCCGGAATTAAAGGATTTCTTGGTCAGGCAGATGCCAACGATATTTTATATCAAGCCGTTCATGAAGAAGCAGAAGGCACCTATTTTGAAGCAGAGGGTACGCTTCCGTTGAATCAAAAGGAGCAGTGGATCGCTTTTAATTCCGGCCCGGAAGGTGAAATGATCTTATCAGATCATTATGCCCGAGAAATAACAAACGGCCAGTCGAGTCTATATCTGGACGGTGTACAGGAGATTAAAGGGAAATTCAAAAGCGGATCAGTTGTTCGGCTGATGGATTCACAAGGGGCAGAGATCGGGCTCGGAATCGTCAATTATTCTTCTGTACAGCTTCAAGAACCGGATAAGAAGGAAGAATTGATAAACAAAGCTGTGGTAGATCAGGAAGCATTTGTTTGCCATGTAGATTTATCTTTGCCTGTCAATTAATTTGCAGTAAAAAACCCGAAACTTCTTTTATAGAAGCTCGGGTTTGTTTTTTTATTGATACTGCTCCAGCTTAGAGAAGAATTGAATGACAAACTCATAAAAGTCATTCGCAGAAGGAGCAAGCTCTCTGTTTTTCGGTTTAATGATCCCGACAGTCCGTTTTACTTGAGGGAACTCAATTGGAATTTTCACAGTAAAACGGGGTGTTGTTTCAGCAAAAGTGCTTTCAGGCAAAAGAGTAACGCCCATTCCCGCGGAAACCAATCCTTTAATGGCATCCAAATCCTCACCCTCCGTAGAAACAAGAGGAGCAAAGCCGGCTTGTTTGCAAGCGTCAATTGCCATTTTTCTAAGCACAAATCCTTCCGGGAACAATACAAATTGGTCGTTGCGCAAATCGATTAAATGAACCGTTTTTTGTTTGGCAAGCGGATGATTTAATGGAACAAGCGCGTAAATTTTTTCTGTGAATAAAATTTTCCCTGCTATGTCAGGGAAATTCGTCGGCACCGGCCCTAATAAAGCCAAATCAATATCGCGGTTTCTGACAGCTTCAATCAGAAACTTATAGGAGCCTTGGCGCAGTAAAAATTCGACGTGCGGATATTCTTCTTTAAATGCTGAAATGACAGTCGGCAAAAGCTGGCTGGCAAGGCTTGTAGGAAAGCCGATCTTTACCGTTCCGCGATGCGGGTCGAGATACTCATCAATTTGTTCTTTCGCATAATCGATGGCTTTCATAGCCGTTTTCACATGAATTAAAAACTCTTTTCCAATTGGCGTGAGTTTGATATTTCTCCCTTCACGCTCAAATAAAGTCACATTTAATTCTTCTTCAAGATTTGCAATTTGTCTGCTGATTGCTGATTGGGCCACATGCAAATGATCAGCGGCTTCTGAAACGTGTTCTCTTTCAGCCACCTCCATAAAATAACGCAGTTGGCGCAGCTCCATGTTTGTCTCACATCCATCTATCTCATTTTGAGATTCATTTGATCTAAATTATATATTGTTTATATCGTTTTGAAAACCTACAATGATTATAGAGTGTTAGATTTTATGACCGGTATTATCGGAAATTGATCGGGGGAGAGGAATTATGACTTACAATCAAATGCCAACAGCTCAAGGTCTCTACCGTCCTGAATTTGAACATGATGCATGCGGAATCGGCCTATATGCGCACTTAAAGGGCAAGCAGACTCACGACATCGTCAAACAAGGGCTTAAGATGCTTTGCCAGCTAGACCACAGAGGAGGCCAAGGCAGTGATCCGGATACAGGAGACGGAGCCGGCTTACTGGTTCAAATCCCTGATGCCTTCTTTAGGAAAGAGTGCAAAGACATCAATTTGCCGGAAAAAGGGCGTTACGGGGTAGGAATGGTCTTTTTCTCACAGAAGGAAGATGAAAGAAAAAAAATCGAAAAGCAAATCAATGCACTGATTGAACAAGAAGGCCAAGTCGTTCTTGGATGGAGAACTGTACCTGTAAATGTCGGAAAAATCGGAACAGTAGCGCAAAAAAGTTGTCCGTTTGTCCGTCAGGTATTTATCGGTGCAAGTTCTGAACTGAAGGACAATTTGTCTTTTGAACGAAAATTGTATGTCATTCGCAAACAAGCTGAAAACTGGGGAGTAACAGAAGGTTTTGATTTTTATTTTGCCAGTCTTTCAAGCCAGACCATCGTTTACAAAGGTCTTTTAACACCTGAACAAGTTGATGCGTTTTATTCTGATCTGCAGGATGATGCATTCGTTTCTGCTTTTGCGCTTGTTCATTCACGCTTTAGCACCAACACATTCCCTACATGGGAAAGAGCGCATCCAAACCGCTATTTGGTACACAACGGTGAAATCAACACCCTTCGCGGAAACATCAACTGGATGAGAGCGCGTGAACAGCAATTTGTATCTGAAAGCTTCGGTGAGGACTTAAACAAGATTTTGCCGATTTTAAATGCTGACGGCAGTGACTCTTCCATTTTAGATAACGCATTTGAATTTTTCGTGATGGCTGGACGCAAACCGGCGCATACAGCAATGATGCTCATTCCTGAGCCGTGGACGGAAAATACGCATATGTCTAAGGAAAAAAGAGCGTTCTACGAGTACCACAGTTCACTGATGGAGCCTTGGGACGGACCGACAGCCATTTCATTTACTGACGGAAAACAAATCGGTGCGATCCTTGACCGGAATGGTCTCCGTCCGGCCCGTTATTATGTAACAAAAGATGACTATATTATTTTCTCTTCTGAAGTAGGCGTTATTGAAGTTGAACAGGAGAACGTTTTATATAAAAACCGACTTGAACCTGGAAAAATGCTTTTAATCGATCTTGAAGAAGGCCGCATTATCTCGGATGAAGAAGTCAAAACACAAATTGCAACGGAGTACCCGTACCAAAAGTGGCTTGAAGAAGAGCTTGTGCAAGTGAATCCTGATCCGGAATCAAGAGAGGAAGAACAATTTACAGATCTTCTTACTCGCCAAAAAGCATTCGGATACACATATGAAGATATCCAAAAATATTTAATCCCTGTCATTAAAGAAGGCAAAGATCCTCTCGGTTCAATGGGGAATGACGCGCCGCTTGCTGTTCTGTCAGACCATGCACAATCACTGTTTAACTACTTTAAGCAGCTGTTTGCACAAGTAACGAACCCGCCAATCGACGCGATTCGCGAGCAGCTTGTGACATCAACCATGACCTGGCTCGGTGCAGAAGGTGATCTTCTTCACCCGAGTGAGCGAAACGTTCGCCGGATTAAACTGTATACACCTGTCTTATCAAATGAACAGTTTTACGCATTAAAAACGATTGTTCATCCGGATTTGAAAAGCCAGAAAATCGATGTGCTGTTTTCAGAGGATCTTGAACGCGGTTTAAAGGACATGTTCACACAGGCAGAGGAAGCCATCAGCCAAGGCGTAAGCTTACTAATCTTATCAGATAAAAAGATGAACGAACGCCTGACACCAATTCCGCCGCTTCTGGCAGTCAGTGCGCTGCATCAGCATTTAATCCGCGAAGGGCTGCGTACGAAAGTCAGCATTATTGTGGAATCAGGAGAAGCGCGCGAAGTGCATCACTTTGCAGCATTAATCGGTTACGGTGCAGATGCGATTAATCCTTATCTCACTTATGCGACCTACAAGCAGGAAATCGATGAAGGACGTTTAGATATCAGCTATGAAGAAGCGGTCAGCAAATACGGAAAAAGCATTACTGAAGGTGTCGTAAAAGTCATGTCCAAGATGGGGATTTCAACTGTACAAAGCTACAGAGGCGCCCAAATCTTTGAAGCGGTAGGAATCAGCCGTGATGTAATTGACCGCTATTTCACAGGTACTGCATCACAGCTCGGCGGCATTGACTTAAAAACAATTGCGGAAGAGGCGCAGCGCCGCCACCTGGAAGCGTATCAGGATGATTACAGCCAAACGCTTGAATCGGGAAGTGACTTCCAATGGAGAAACGGCGGAGAGCATCACGCGTTTAACCCGAAAACGATTCATACCTTGCAATGGGCATGCCGCAGAAATGATTACAATTTGTTTAAACAATATACAAAAGCGGCAGATGAAGAGCGAATCGGATTTTTACGGAACTTGTTCGGATTTGACGGAAACCGCAAGCCGCTAAAATTGGAAGAAGTCGAATCCGCTGAATCGATTGTCAAACGCTTTAAAACAGGTGCGATGTCATTTGGATCCTTGAGTAAGGAAGCGCACGAAGCGTTAGCAATCGCAATGAACCGTCTTGGCGGAAAAAGCAACAGCGGTGAGGGCGGAGAAGATCCAAAACGCTTTGTTCCAGATGAAAACGGCGATGACAGAAGAAGTGCAATCAAACAAATAGCATCAGGACGTTTCGGTGTCAAAAGCCATTACCTCGTCAATGCAGATGAGCTGCAGATTAAAATGGCGCAAGGCGCTAAGCCAGGTGAGGGCGGGCAGCTGCCTGGCAATAAGGTATATCCTTGGGTTGCCGATGTCCGTGGATCAACCCCTGGTGTTGGATTAATCTCACCACCGCCTCACCATGACATTTATTCAATTGAGGATTTAGCCCAGCTGATCCACGATTTGAAAAATGCCAACCGTGACGCAAGAATCAGCGTAAAGCTGGTGTCAAAAGCAGGCGTAGGTACAATCGCTGCAGGTGTAGCCAAAGCAACTGCCGATGTCATTGTGATCAGCGGTTACGATGGAGGTACAGGTGCCTCTCCAAAAACCAGCATTAAACATACAGGGCTTCCGTGGGAGCTTGGCCTCGCAGAAGCACATCAAACATTAATGCTGAACGGGCTCCGTGACCGTGTTGTATTAGAAACTGACGGAAAGCTCATGACGGGCCGGGACGTTGTAATGGCTGCCTTACTCGGAGCTGAAGAATTCGGTTTCGCAACGGCACCTTTAGTTGTACTAGGTTGTGTCATGATGCGTGCCTGCCATTTGGATACATGTCCTGTCGGGGTAGCGACGCAAAATCCAGAGCTTCGCAAAAAGTTTATGGGCGATCCTGATCATATTGTGAACTATATGCTGTTCATTGCTGAAGAAGTTCGTGAATACATGGCTGCGTTAGGCTTCAAGACATTTGATGAGATGATCGGGCGCACTGACGTACTTCATGTGAGTGAACGGGCGAAGGCGCACTGGAAGGCAAGCCAGCTTGATTTGTCTACACTTCTTTATCAGCCTGAAGGCGTACGAACGTTCCAATCGCCGCAAAATCATAAAATTGATCAATCACTAGATATCACAGAGATTCTCCCGGCCGTACAAGAAGCCATTGAGTCTGGAAAAGAAGCAGATGTTTCTATCGAAATCAACAATACAAACCGTGTAGCCGGAACAATAACAGGCAGTGAAATATCAAAACGCTACGGAGAAGAAGGGCTTCCTGAAGATACAATCAAGCTGCAGTTTACCGGATCAGCCGGACAAAGCTTTGGAGCTTTCGTTCCTAAAGGGATGACGCTTTATTTGGACGGAGACTCAAATGATTATGTCGGAAAAGGGCTTTCTGGCGGAAAAATCATCGTTAAGTCACCGGAAGGATTTAATTCTGCGTCAGATGACAATGTCATTATCGGTAACGTGGCGTTCTACGGCGCGACAAGCGGAGAAGCATACATTAACGGACGTGCGGGTGAACGCTTTGCCGTTCGGAACAGCGGTGTGAACGTGGTGGTAGAAGGTATCGGCGACCACGGCTGTGAATACATGACTGGCGGCAGTGTTGTCGTACTCGGTGATGTAGGGAAAAACTTCGCGGCAGGTATGTCCGGCGGAATCGCTTATGTTCTCGCCGAAGATGTAAAAGCCTTTAAACGCAAATGCAACCTTGAAATGATTTTATTTGAATCATTAGAGGATGAGGCAGAAATTGAACAAATTAAAGCAATGCTTGAAAAACATGCTGGGTATACAAACAGCCAAAAAGCAGCAGACCTGCTTGATCAATGGGAAGACAGCGTGAAGAAATTCGTCAAAGTCATTCCGAAAAACTATAAACAAATGCTCGCAAGCATCGAAGAGCAAAAAGCTGCAGGTTTATCAGATGAAGAAGCCGTGATGTTTGCATTTGAAGCCAACACGAAGCCAAAGCAGAATTCAGCAACATCGGGACAAAAACAAGCGGTAGTGCAGTAAGGAAGGGGAGAGGAACATGGGGAAACCAACTGGATTTATGGAGATCAAACGAGAAAAACCTACTGAGCGGGACCCTCTCACTCGCTTAAAGGATTGGAAAGAATATTCTGCTCCTTTTTCAGAAGAAGCATCAAAACGGCAGGGGGCGCGGTGTATGGATTGCGGTACACCGTTTTGCCAGATCGGTGCGGACATTAATGGATTTACATCCGGCTGTCCAATTTACAACTTAATTCCTGAATGGAATGATCTTGTCTACCGGGGCAGATGGAAAGAAGCATTGGAACGCCTTCTAAAAACAAACAACTTTCCTGAATTCACAGGGCGGGTATGTCCCGCTCCTTGTGAAGGATCATGTACATTAGCGATTTCAGACCCGGCCGTTTCAATTAAAAACATTGAGCGGACCATTATCGACAAAGGATTTGAGAACGGCTGGATTCAGCCTAGAATTCCTAAAAAACGAACAGGCAAAAAAGTGGCCATTGTCGGATCGGGCCCAGCCGGACTGGCGAGTGCAGACCAGCTGAATCAAGCAGGACATTCCGTCACTGTATTTGAACGTGCGGACAGAGCGGGCGGACTTTTAACTTACGGTATTCCAAACATGAAACTTGAAAAGGGGGTTGTCGAACGCCGCATTAAGTTGCTGACGCAAGAAGGAATCGATTTTGTTACAAATACGGAAATTGGCGTTGATATAACGGCTGATGAGCTGAAAGAGCAATTTGATGCCGTAATCCTTTGCACAGGTGCTCAAAAACAGCGGGATCTATTAATCGAAGGACGCGAATCAAAAGGTGTTCACTACGCGATGGATTACTTGACGCTTGCTACAAAAAGCTATTTAGATTCTAACTTTAAAGACAAGCGATTCATTGATGCGAAGGGGAAAGATGTTATCGTGATCGGAGGCGGAGACACAGGGGCTGACTGTGTGGCTACCGCTTTACGCCAAAAAGCCAAAAGCGTGCACCAATTCGGCAAACACCCGAAACTTCCTCCAGCTCGCACGAATGATAATTTGTGGCCTGAACAGCCGCACGTCTTTACGCTTGAATATGCATATGAAGAAGCAGAAGCAAAGTTCGGAAGAGATCCGAGAGAATATTCGATTCAAACAAAAAAATTGGTTGCCGATAAAAACGGCAACTTGAAAGAGCTCCATACGATTCAAATGGAGAAAGTAAAAAATGAGCACGGAAAATACGAGTTCCGCGAGCTGCCTGGAACGGAAAAAGTATGGCCTGCTCAGCTTGTCTTCATCGCAATCGGTTTTGAAGGCACAGAGCAGCCGCTTTTAAAACAATTCGGTGTTGATTCTAATAACAACAAAATCAGCGCCGCATATGGGGATTATCAAACAAATATCGATGGCGTATTCGCCGCAGGGGATGCAAGAAGAGGCCAAAGCTTAATCGTATGGGCGATTAATGAAGGCCGTGAAGTGGCGCGTGAAGTGGATCGATACTTGATGGGGAGTTCAGTTCTTCCGTAAATAAAGGGGATTATATATAGGAAACCGGTCTGTTTGCCAGCCGGTTTCTTTTTTTATTCCATTACGATTCCATTTTCAAAATGTATGCCTTCCTGCATTTTCACATGCTGAATCTAAAGGGTATGTGCGGTCTATTACAGGCTGTAGCCTATGTTATTCAATAAAAGCGAGCATATCGTGAAGTTCTTCACAACTTTCCATTAAGGTTCCCAATACATCGATCTGAGGAAAATATAAAAAACGCACCGGTAAACGGAGATCGTCACCTGAGCTTGCCCCAAAGCTGACAATACGTCCGTTCGGTTCTACATGAACGAAAGCAGCCCAAATACTGAATTATGTTCAGTCGAATGTGCAGCCAGTATACATAAGCTTGAGGAACCTTTGAATATCAAGCATATGGAGTACTGCAAAAGCGTATTACAAGCATATGATTTTGTTTCATCCTTATATAAAGGGCTGCATATTAAAAACTGTACTCACTTGAAGCGAGTACAGTTTTATCTTTTTATTTCCGTTTTAAATTAATGCCGATCGCCGCGCCGTTTCTGCTTGAATCAGCTACGCCTTTAAAGGAGCCATTTTCATGGTCGATAGAAATACTTTGTACGTTTCCGATTTCCACCGGGCTCTTGCCGAATTTATGGCCCATGCCGTTTAGTTTACTGAGGACGTCTTCAGGAACTCCGTCTTCGTAGCGGTAGGAGCTCATGCTGTTTGTATAAATTCTCGGCTCTTCAACAGCAGCTTTTAATTCCATGCCGTATTCGATGTGATAGAGAATGGTTTGTAGAACGGATGAAATAATGGTCGCCCCGCCAGGAGATCCGACGGTGAGGACAGGCTTATCATCCTTAAATAAAATGGTCGGGGTCATGCTGCTTAAAGGCCGTTTGTTCGGCTGTACTTCGTTAGCTCCGCCTGGAACCGCATCAAAATCCGTTAATTCATTGTTTAAAATAACACCGTAATCAGGGACCATAATACCTGTTCCGAATAGCTGTTCAATTGTCGTCGTATAAGAAACAACATTTCCCCAGCGGTCGGCAACTGTAAAGTGGGTTGTTTGGCCTTCTACTTTGTCTTTCGGCTGTTCAACTTGCTTATAGTTTGCCGATCCCTCTTGGTATTTCCAAGGATCACCGGCTTTCGGTTTTTTATTGACTTGATCTACATTGATTAATTGCTGGCGTTCTTTAATATAATCGGGGTGAAGCAGGCCTTTGAGAGGAACGTTTACAAATTCGGGATCACCTGCGTAAGACGCACGATCCGCATAAGACAAATGCATCGTTTCAGCAAGCAGTTGATATTTTTCCCATGAGCGGACATGGTATTGTGAAAGGTTAAAATCGTCAAGTATTTTCAGCATTTGCAGTAAAAAAATACCGCCAGAGCTTGGAGGAGGAGTAGTGGCAATTTGATAGCCTTGATAGTCTCCCCAAATCGGTTCATCGATTGTAATGTCATAATTTTCTAAATCTTTTTCCGTCATTGATCCGCCGAAATTCTGTACAGTGTCAGAAAGTGCTTTGGCAAGTTTTCCTTCATAAAAAGCGTCAGTGCCTTTTGAGCGAATGAGCTTAAATGTTTTTGCCAAATCCTTTTGAATCAATGTATCGCCTTCTTTGAGCGGCTCGCCATTTGGCAAAAATACATCTTTTGCAGCAGTCCGTGACAGCTTTTCCTGATAGTTTGAAATAGCATCTGCCAACACCGAATCAATCGGAAATCCTTTTTCAGCCAGTTTAATAGAAGGGGTGATTAATTGCTTCATCGAGCGGGTTCCCCATTTATCCAGGGCAGCCTCCAGCCCTTTCAGCGTGCCTGGAACACCGACGGCAGTACCTTTTGTCGAACGTTCAGAGAAAGGAATAGCTTTGCCGTTTTCACCGAGAAACATATCGGGGGTTGCGCCTGCTGGAGCACGTTCACGGCTGTCAATGATCGTTGTATCCTTTGTTTTACCGTCATACACCATCATAAAACCGCCGCCGCCAATGCCTGACATCATCGGCTCTGTTACATTGAGTGCAAATTGAATGGCAACCGCCGCGTCAATGGCATTTCCTCCTTTTTTCAGCACATCAGCACCGATTTCCGAAGCGAGAGGATGCGCGGTGGCAACCATGCCGTCTTTCCCTACATCTACTTGTTTGTACTCATCGTAGCTTTTGGGCGGCTTTTTAGCATCCGCGTGAAAAGGGACAATTCCAACGACTAACAGAACACTAAGCAGAGCTGTTAAACAGACGTTCCACGTTCTTTTCATGTTCTCCCTCCTATATGAAGCTGTAATGTTACAATCTTAGCGTAAAAAAATTACAGAGTTTTTACAAGTGACAAATGGTATATTATATAGCACATTAACCCGTTTTTCTGTGCGAAATTGATTATATTGTTATGAGCCATGTGCTATATTAGAATCAGCTACGAATTAAGAAAGGACGGCTATATGTATTTAACGATTAAAGAAACAGCAGAATATGCAAATCTTTCAGAGGATTATATTAAAAGCTTGGTGCTCGAAGGAAAAATCAGAGCCGTTCATGACGGTGAACAATTTTTGATTTATAAGGGACAGTTCAAAACGCATCTCGAACAGCTGCAAAATTACAAAGCCCTCGTGCAGGAAATATTAAATGAACCGATCCCAGAGGATATTGATGTAAAGGATGAGGATTAGGACACAATTTCAAATTGTGTCTTTTTTTGTATATCTTTTTATAACATCGGAAAAATCGAATCGTTAGATTTTGTTTTAAGAGGTTTTTTGACGTCATATAGAGGAATATGTATCAAATAGATTAAAAGCTTTATATAAGGCTTTAAAACGCATTTAAGAGGAAGAAAGATTTTAAAAACTTCTTCATCTCCTTATGTAACACTATGTATATTATGTTACATAAATGCCTCCGCACTTTGACATTCAACGTTTTTCAGCTATAATAGTAACATAGACCTCAAAACGTTACATAACGGTTTTTAAGGAGTTTTTTGATGCATATTGTACAGCCGATTCGCAGTTTAGAGAAAATCCAAGATGTAAAACAGTATTTGCTCAACAAAAACAAGCGGGATTATTTTCTGTTTATTTTCGGCATCAACAGCGCGCTCCGCATATCTGATATACTGCCGCTGCAAGTGAAAGACGTTAAACATAAAGATCATTTATGGGCGACTGAAAGCAAAACGAGAAAGAAAAGGAAGATTCTGATTTTAGAATCACTGAAACAAGAAATATACGAGTATACGAAAGACATGAAAGAGAACGAATATCTTTTTAAATCTGTCCGGACCAGGAAACCGATTTCCCGCATTCAGGCCTACAGGATTTTAAGAGAAGCTGCCGCGGCGTGCGGACTTGAGGAAATAGGGACACATACGCTCCGAAAAACATTTGGCTATCATTTTTATCAGCGGACAAAAGACATTGCCGAGCTGCAGAGAATACTGAATCATTCATCACCCTCGATTACAATGCGATATATCGGTATTGACGAAGACACGACAAGGGCCGCGTATAAGGTTTTTGGGGGGCTTTAATACAAACCGCTTGAAAATTTAGTTCATCAGAGCTACTATATAAATACAAAAAAGCTCTAGTAGCACAGCGGATAGTGCAGCAGTTTCCTAAACTGCAGGTCGGGAGTTCGAATCTCTCCTAGAGCGTTTTTCAAATTAGATGGGTTCAGATTAATCACATCTATAAAGACTCAAAACCCTTGTAAAACAAGGGTTTTTGCTGTTTCTAGAAGTATTTCAATTGGATGAGAATACGGTGGAAAACGATGTGAATTTATTTCTTTTTGCACACATTGCTATACAATCGATTTTGCCGGAGTCGGCATTTTTTCAAATAAGTCAAGTGTGTTTCGTATATCTTCACGGAGCTCTTTAATAACATGTGAATAAGAGTTAAGGGTGGTATCTATCTTCGCATTTCCTAAACGTTCTGAAACATAATAAATTGATATTTTCTTGTAGAGCAAAATGCTAGCATGTGTGTGTCTTAATCCATGTACCGAATTGATTCAATATTCATGTCGTCAATATCTTTTTTAATGTTTTGTTGACAAATTCGTTTGTAAGAACTTTCTTATAGCTTCGAGGGCTATAAAATACAAGATTATGTATGTTGTTAGGCATTTCATCAAACAATTTTTTGAATAAATTCATTGTATTGGAGTCCATTTAATGGTCCAATTTGATGAAGCATTTTTGGTTTTAGCAAAACCTTTTCCTTTTTTATAATCCCAGGTTTTATTGATTGTGATTTCATTTAAATCAAAATTGAAATCATCTGTTGTTAATCCCACTATTTTAGCAAACCGCATCTCCGAAGTAAGGGCCATTATCAGTAAATAATATCCGATAGACTTATCCTTACGCTCGTATAATTCATTTAGAAGCTTTTGACTTTCAACATAATTCAAATGTTTTTCTTCAGCTCGTTTAGATTACACTACCGGTTAATTTGGCCTTTCTGGTAAAGTCAAATTGTATTATTCCTTCCTCAATAGCTTCTTGTACACAAGCTCTAATATGTGTGTTGAGTTTTCTAACCGTTTCTTTAGCATGCGCGTCTATCTGCTTCTGATTGCAGTGATTTGGCTTCAAATACTTTCATGATTATATCCTTTCGTTTGATAACTCGAACAAGATGTTACCATGGGAAAATGAAGAAATAGACAGGATGTGGTTCAAAAGTGAGAAATGATTAATTTGATCTGTGCCATTTCACCTATATGAATTAATTGAAGACCGTTTAGGCGGTCAAGCCGCTGCAGAATGCATGGATATCGCATAAAAAATAGCCCTTTAGCAGCTTACTTTTTTTGTTAAACTGATGAAAACAGCAAGGGGAGATAATATGGCATTACTACGCTTTATAAGTCTATATGGAATAGCCATCATTATACTGATGATCATAGCGAATTTTGCTCCTATTTTGGCGATGCCATTATACTATGTTGCCATGGCTACATTAGTCTTTCTGATTGTTTATCTGATATATCATTATTCTCAAAAAGTCAGAGGGAGGAAAAAGTAAACAAGCAAAAAGAATTCCAAATATTTTTTGCACAAATTTTGCACAAAAATGATTATCCCCCCTAGAGCATTATCATTACAAAAAGACAACAGGCTGTTCGTCTGTTGTCTTTTTGTATGCCAAATCAAAAGCGCCCGCTTATACCGGGCGCTTTTCTTATATAACTGCGTCGAATTGATTGACTTTCCATTTTTTATTCTCTTTTACAAATGTCACTTTCCGTTTCGCTGAAGGAGATCCGTCTAAAGTAGGAACGGTAAATTCGTATGTGACTGTGCCGCCTTTTTTAGAAATCAGTTTAGCCGTTGATTTTTTCCAATTTAATAGGTTGTCTCCATCACCGACTGGAACGGCAAGTTTTCCTTTTGAAACAGTGAAATGATAGTCTTTAAAGCCTTTTTCGATTGCTGTTTTTGTAAAAATAGGAGTTAAGTAATTCACCGCTTTTGCTTTAGTGCCTAAATCACTGCACATATACACATATTGAAGATTTTGATACTCAAATGTGCCTGATGGGCAAACTGCTTTTTTCGCTTTTGGATTGTGGCCGCTCATTGTGTTCCAAAAATGCTCTCTTGCTGATAATGCCAGTTGCAGTGCTTGTTTTTGTGATAAATCGCTTGGATTATTTTTCGCAAATGCATTTGTGCTTAATGACAGAATAAGTGCAATCGTTGTTAGAAATAGAAGACATTTTTTCATTGTGGGTCACTCCTTCAAAATCTCTTTCTCTTATGTTACAAATGTTACAATAATTACGGATAGATTACAATAACTTTGCGTAAATTATTTTTCATTCTTTTACTCACAAAGAAACAGGCTGTTACTTGTTAGTTTATTCTTCATAAGCTAAAGAATGTGTAAAATTAGAAGAAACGGGAAGGGTTTCATATGTAAAGTGATGAATAATAACATGTTTCACATCCTGTTTCTGTCAAAAGAATAGGGGCATGTTTACAAACGAATTCAAATAAAGGAGCTTTCAATATGGAAACATCACAAGAACAACTTGTAACTCAGAAAAAAAGCAATCCATCTGTCTGGCGGTCTATGTCTCTCTTTTTAGTGCCGCTTCTGCTAAGCAATGTGCTGCAATCAGTCGGCCAGCTAGTCGGGATGATGGCTGTAGGCAGATGGCTCGGTGTTGATGCGGTTGCAGCTGTATCATCCTTTTTCCCGTTATTTTTTCTTTTAATCTCATTTACCATTGGGATCGGTTCAGGAAGTTCGATCCTGATCGGACAAGCCTACGGGGCAAAGAATGAGGAACGGTTAAAGGCTGTTGTAGGGACGACGCTCACGTTTACGTTTTTATTAGGGGTGGTATTAGCCGTCATCGGCAGTATTTTCACCTTGGATATTCTTCGTTTAATGGGCACGCCTGAAAATGTCATTCATGTCAGCGCAAGGTATGCACGTATTTTATTTTACGCTATGCCGTTTATGTTTTTATATTTTGCATATACAACATTTTTGCGAGGAACAGGGGATTCTAAAACGCCGTTTTATACGCTGATCGTCAGCACGGTCATCAACATAGCGCTTTTGCCCGTCTTAATTCTTGGCATGTTCGGTTTTCCGAAACTGGGTATATACGGCTCCGCATATGCAACCGTCATTTCCACAATTGCCACATTTCTCGTGTTAATGGTGTATTTGCGAAAACGAAACCATCCGCTCCAATTTGATAAAACAGTGCGGCGTTATTTAAAAATGGATAAGGAACTGCTGGCTCTCCTGCTGCGCCTCGGGATTCCATCAAGCATCAATATGATTCTCGTCTCATTATCAGAGATAGCCGTTATTTCATTCGTCAACCATTACGGCTCTAATGCGACAGCTGCATACGGCGTGGTCAACCAGGTAGCCAGCTATGTGCAGATGCCAGCCGTCAGCCTTGGTATTGCGGTTTCTATTTTCGCTGCGCAATCGATTGGAGCGAACGAGTCTGGCCGCTTAAAGCAGGTCATTCGCGTCGGGATTTGGCTGAATTATATCATTGGCGGCGTGCTGATCATTCTAATCTATGTGTTTTCACAGCAGATTTTAGCGTTATTTTTAACCGAGAAAGACACACTTTATATTGCGCACCGTCTCTTGATGATTACATTGTGGAGCTATTTGCTGTTTGGAAATGCCCAAATTATTTCTGCGACGATGCGGGCAAGCGGAACGGTTTTATGGCCGACCGTTATCAGCATTTTCGCCATCTGGGGGGTAGAGGTGCCTGTCGCGTTCGTACTATCCCATTACACAAAGCTTGAAATACTCGGCGTCTGGGTTGGCTATCCGGCTGCGTTTGCCGTCAGCTTGCTGTTGATTTATGGGTATTATCAATTCGTGTGGAAAAAGAAACAAATTACACGTCTCATCCAATAGACTTCCGAATCACACCGTTCATGATTGGAACGGTGTTTTTTTTTATTTGATAGGGAAACATAAAATAGAGGAAATATGGCCCAGTGCATTGAATTCTTATACGAGCAATGAATCAAGGAGAGGTTGAGGACATATGGCTAACTATATTGAGAAGATTACACATTTAGGAACATCCGCCATCAAAGCAGGGAACGACCATTTAGAGATGATTGTCGTTCCCGAGTGGGGGAGCAACGTCATTTCTCTCATGGACAAAGCAACAAAAACCCAGCTATTGCGTGAACCGAAAACAGCAGAACGTTTTCATGACACACCAACATTGTATGGCATTCCGATCTTGTTTCCGCCTAACCGGGTAAGTGACGGTACATTCAGTTTCCGGGGCAGAACATATCATTTTGATATCAACGAAAAGGATAAACACAACCACCTTCACGGGTTTCTTTATCAGGAAAAGTGGAACGTAGTGACCATGAAGCAAACTGATGAAGAAGTGATCGTTGAAACGGAAATTGATCTTTCAGAGCTTCCCCATGTGTATAAGCAATTTCCGCATCATGCCGTCGTTCGGATGACATACACGCTAAAGGGGAATACTCTATTTAAATATGCGACGGTCATGAACAAAGGAAAGGAAGCGTTCCCTTGGGGAATTGGTTATCATACTACATTTGTGTTTCCAGAAGAAAGCTCATTATTCTCCCTGACAGCAGATCAGCAATGGGAGTTGGATGAACGCCTGTTGCCGACCGGGAAGCTGATGGATGTACCGAATAAAGAAGCCTTGCATGAAGGGATGGATTTACGCCACAAGCAGCTGGATGATGTCTTTTTATCTGCTTATCAGAAAAGAGGCGGAGAAAATCAGGCAGTCATTTATCATCAGCACGCACATGTCAGTATTATTTATAAGGCAGATGAACAATTTAAACATTGGGTTGTATACAATGCGGACGGAAAACAGGGGTATTTATGCCCTGAACCTTACACATGGGTGACAAACGCAGTGAATCTTGATTTGTCTTCATCACTCACTGGTTTACAAGTGCTTGAGCCAGGAGAAGAAACGACAGCCAAAAGCAGTATCACCATCGAATTGAATCATCAATAGCCAGTAATGTGGCGCAGAGAGGCGGGGAAAAAAGTGAAAAAAAGCATAAAACTTTATGTTGCTGTTTTGCTGCTTTTCATCGTTGCTTCGGTACCTTATATGCATCAGGCTGCGCAAGCAACTGAAAAACAGGATGCACTGGCCAATCAGATCGATAAGATTTTAGCTGAACACCCTGCACTCGAAGGCGCAATGGCCGGCATCACTGTTCGCTCTGCGGATACAGGCGCTGTTCTATATGAGCATTCAGGAGATATCCGAATGAGGCCTGCCTCTTCTCTGAAGCTTTTGACAGCTGCCGCGGCACTTTCTGTCCTTAGTGAGGACTATTCCTTTACAACCGAGGTCCGGACAGACGGCACACTTAAAGGGAAAAAGCTGAATGGAAACCTTTATCTGAAAGGAAAAGGAGATCCGACACTTTTACCATCTGATTTTGAAGAAATGGCTGAGAAATTGAAACAGTCCGGTGTTAGCGTGATTAAAGGTAATCTGATCGGTGATGATACGTGGTATGATGACACCCGATTATCACCTGATATGCCATGGAGTGATGAATACACGTATTATGGCGCACAAGTCTCTGCTTTAACAGCATCTCCGAATAAAGACTATGATGCAGGCACTATAATTGTAGAGGTCACCCCAGGTAAAAAAGAAGGGGAAAAGCCTGCCGTTTCTGTATCTCCAAAGACAGATTATGTAACGATTAAGAACAATGCAGAAACGACTTCGGCGGGCCAAAAGAAAGACCTCACGATCGAAAGAGAGCATGGGAAAAATACAATCATCATTGAAGGAAGCGTACCGGTTGGCGCAAGCAACACAAAGGAATGGATCGCTGTCTGGGAGCCGACCGGATACGCTTTGGATTTATTTAAGCGTGCACTACACAAACAAGGCATTACTGTAAAAGGGAACGTCAAGACGGGCGCTGCGCCCGGTTCTTCAGACGTGTTAATCTCTCACCGTTCAATGCCTTTGTCAAAACTATTTGTTCCGTTTATGAAATTAAGCAATAACGGACATGCCGAAGTGCTCGTAAAAGAAATGGGGAAAGTGAAAAAAGAAGAGGGAAGCTGGGAAAAGGGACTCGAAGTATTAAACCATACGCTTCCGGAATTCGGTGTCGATCCCAAATCACTTGTGTTAAGGGACGGATCAGGAGTCTCGCATATTAATGCTGTATCCTCAGATCAAATCTCAAAGCTGTTATATGACATTCAAGATGAGAAATGGTTCTCAGCTTATCTACATTCTCTGCCTGTTGCGGGCAATAGTGACAGAATGATAGGAGGAACGCTGAGGAACCGCATGAAAGACACGCTTGCACAAGGGAAAGTGAAGGCAAAAACCGGCTCGCTAAGCACGGTCAGCTCTCTATCCGGGTACGCAGAAACAAAGAGCGGAAAAACCCTCGTTTTCTCAATTCTTCTTAACGGATTGATTGATGACGAGGAGGGAAAAGATATTGAGGATCAAATCGCTGTCATCTTGGCAAATCAATAATCGCGCCAGACCTGTTTTCCAAGCGAAAACAGGTTTTTTTATGTTTTTTCTAATGTTCTGCCCTCTCACCAACGGTTTCCGAATAATGAATTAAGAAAAGAACAAAAGGAATTGCATAATCTTATCGGTATATCTACGCAGTATCAGCCGCTCCTATGAAATAATATGGATACACTATGAAACAGCGCTTTAGACAAGATCACTTCAAATAAAGCAATACTGCAAAAACGTTAAGTTGGTTTAGCGGACAGAGACCATTCTCTGTCCGTCTTTCTTTTTATATCTAGAATGGATAGAAGACACTTGGGAATGATAACATCATCCTTTTTCTTGGAGGCTTGTCATGGATCGTCTTTCTTTCCTTACTTTTATCATGCTGATTCTAGCCAGTTACAGGCTGACACATTTGATTGTATTCGACAAAATCACGGAATTTATCCGAAAACCTTTTATGAAAAAGAAAAGGATCGTTGATCAAAACGGGCATGCAGAAGAAAAAAGCGTGCCGGCTTCTAACTTTGGATACATGCTCAATTGCTACTGGTGTGCCGGCGTTTGGTGTGCCATTTTGATCGGACTGGGTTATCTCTTTTTGCCTCGTATTGCAGTTCCAGTAATCTTTATTTTAGCCATCGCAGGAGCACAGGCGATTCTTGAAACAGCTGTCGGTGTCGGCGTAAAACTCATTGATGTGTTAAAGAGCCTGCAAACCATGATAAATGATAAAAAGTCCTAAAGCAGCGGAACAAAATGCTTCAGGACTTTTTTCGTTTATTTGGTGATATAGACATAAATCCTGATTTCTTCAATCCGATTAAGCACCCTTTTACAGCCCGGGAATACCGTAATAGCGAATAGTGAAAGAGATGTAATGGGGGAGAAGAAACAGAATGAAGGTTTGTCAAAAGTCGATTGTCCGTTTCCTTGTCAGCTTGATCATCGGAACGTTTGTCATTTCCATTCCGTTTATGGCCAATGCGCAGCCTGACAGGGAATTGAGAGCCGTATGGATTGCTTCCGTATTAAACATTGATTGGCCGTCAAAAAAAGGTTTATCGGTGGAAGAGCAAAAGCAGGAGTATATCAAACTGCTGGACGATGTACAAAAAATGGGAATGAATGCCGTTATTGTTCAGATTAAACCGACGGCAGATGCTTTTTATCCGTCCGCTTACGGACCTTGGTCTGAATACTTAACTGGTGTCCAAGGGAAAGACCCAGGCTATGATCCGCTTGCATTTATGATTGAAGAAACCCATAAACGAAATTTAGAATTTCACGCATGGTTTAATCCTTACCGCATTACCATGAATCATACAGACCTCAATAAATTGTCTAAGGATCACCCGGCAAGACAGCATCCAGACTGGGTTGCCGCTTATGGAAACCAGCTTTATTATCATCCGGGTATTCCTGAAGCGAGAGATTTTATCGTCAAAGGTATTGAAGAAGTGGTAAAACATTATGATATCGATGCCGTTCATATGGATGATTATTTTTACCCTTATAAAATAGCCGGACAGGAATTTCCTGATCAAGTACAGTATGAACAATACGGAAAAGGCACTTTTTCCAATATTGATGACTGGCGGCGGGATAACGTGAACCAGCTTGTCAAACAAATCAACCAAACAATGAAAGCCACAAAGCCATATGTCAAATTCGGCATCAGTCCTTTTGGAGTATGGAGAAACGCGGCAGATGACCCAACTGGATCGAATACCAATGCAGGCGTCAGGAACTATGACGACCTTTATGCAGATACGAGACATTGGATCCAAGAAGGCGACATCGATTATATTGCCCCGCAAATCTATTGGAGCATCGGCTTCAACGCAGCCGCTTACGACGTACTGGCTGATTGGTGGAGCAACGAAGTCAAAAATAGGCCTGTTCATTTATATATTGGCCAGGCAGCCTATAAAATCAATAACAACTTTGATCCGCCATGGTCCGATCCCGAGGAGTATGTGAGACAAATCACCTTGAACCGTCAGCTTGAGCTTGTGAAAGGAAGCATGCATTTCAGCCTCAAAGACCTCAACAAAAATCCGCTTGGCATCAAAGACAGGCTCATCACCGAGCTTTACAGCAAGCCGGCACTGGTTCCGCAAATGCCTTGGCTTGACAATACCGCTCCAAAAAAACCGAAGCTTACGAAAGTTACCGGCGACAAAAACGGTATTCTTCTTCAGATTAAAGACCACCCATCAAATCAAAAAACGAAAGAAACAGCCTATTATGCGATTTACAGAGCCGAAGGGGATAAGAACAAAACATTAGTTGGAACCGCGCGGAAAACAAATGAGCAGCAAACCTTCCTAGATAAGACGGCAGACCCAAACAAGAAATATACGTATTATGTCACTTCAACAGACCGGCTTCATAACGAAAGCAAGGGTTCAAACGAAAGACAAAATAAGAAATGAGAAGGACGGCTTTCTAAGTCGTCTTTTTTCAAAAAAGTAATTTTGGGAGCAGAATACGAGCGTATTCAGAAAAACCCCAGGATAAAAAAATCTATATAGTTAGTTATTGATGGCGTTTCTTTCACGACATGGGGAATGATGCGAATGCTTTAATTGATGGGCTCGCCATACAGTCTCTCGTTTTCGATGATTTTCCATCAGAAGTTGTTTATCAAGAGCTCGAATAGACTGCGGTCGGTTTATTGATTGATATGATTCCCTTTGGGGCCATCCCATTATCTTCCCGGCGCTATTAAAAGGACAGGTCATTGCGTTTACCATATGGATGGTATGCGCCTAGGGCATGTATTTGCTTATTCCATGGATATTTGTATGTTAATAATGACTCGGTTTTAATTTTCAGACTTCTTTTGTCAGGGAATGATTACAGAACTCGCCTAATAAGATGTTACAAAGATGTGAAGGAGGAAACTACGTGAATTTTGAGCTGACAAAAGAACAACAAATGGTTCGTGAAATGGTAAATGATTTTGCGAAAAAAGAAATCGCTCCTCACGCTGAACATGTAGATCAAACGGGCGAGTTCCCGATAAAAACATTTAAAAAAATGGGAGAACTCGGGCTGATGGGCATTCCATTTCCCGAAGAATATGGCGGATCAGGCGGCGATACGATTTCATATGCCTTAGCGGTTGAAGAAATCGGCAAAGCCTGCGGCAGTACTGGATTAAGCTACGCTGCAGCGGTCTCGCTCGGCGCAAGTCCTGTTTATTACTTCGGAACAGAAGAACAAAAACGGGCGCATTTGACTCCGCTGGCTTCAGGCAAAGCACTCGGGTCATTCGGCCTGACGGAGCCAAATGCCGGCTCAGATGCAGGAGGGACTCAAACGAAAGCCATTACAAATGGTGATGAGTATGTAATTAACGGCGAAAAATGCTGGATCACGAATGCAAGTTACGCACGAACGGTGATTGTAACCGCAGTAACAGGCAAAAACAAAGAAGGAAAAAACATCATCTCCGCATTGATCGTGCCAACTGACACACCCGGACTTACGATTACGAGCCCGTACGATAAAATGGGTGTCCGCGGTTCAAATACAGCGGAAATTTTGCTTGAGGATGTGAGAGTGCCTGCGTGCAACTTACTCGGCGATCCAACAAAAGGGTTTAAGCAGTTTCTATACACGCTGGACGGCGGACGAATCTCTATCGCTGCTCTTGCAGTCGGCATCGCCCAAGCGGCACTTGAAGCATCATTGGCATATGCGAAAGAACGAAAGCAGTTCGGACAGCCGATTTCTTCTTTTCAGGCCATCCAATTTAAGCTTGCTGACATGGCGATGGAAATTGAACTTGCACGGCAAATGGTGTTAAAAGCCGCTTGGCTGAAAGACCATAACCGCCCATTCACAAAAGAAGCAGCATATGCCAAGCTGTTTGCATCTGAAATGGCGACAAGAGCTTGCAATCAAGCCATTCAAATCCATGGAGGTTCAGGCTACATGAAGGAATATGGGGTAGAACGGATGCTGCGGGACGCAAAATTAATGGAAATCGGGGAAGGCACATCTGAAATTCAGCGTATCGTGATTGCCAGACAGCTATTGAGATGAAATGTAAACGCTTTCTAATTACTTAGAAAGGAGGACCAATTCATGGCTGAACTCATCCATTCCACAATCGGCAGCCTGCTGGAACAAATCGCTGAAATCTATCCCGATCAAGAAGCGGATGTTTATCCAGACAGAAAAATTCGCTATACGTACGCTCAATTTGACAGTCTGTGCCGTCGAACCGCTAAAGGACTCATGCGGATGGGGATTGGGAAAGGAGACCACGTAGCCATATGGGCTTCGAATATCCCCGAATGGCTTGCCGTTCAGTTCGCCACCGCCAAAATCGGAGCTGTGCTCGTGACCGTCAATACTAATTATCAAGCACACGAACTCGATTACTTGTTAAAGCAATCGGATGCTACCGCTCTTTTTGTCATGGATTTATACCGGGGCACTTCTTACACAGACATCCTGAAGAGCCTCATTCCAGAGCTGCAAGAAACAGAACCTGGCCAGCTGAATTCAGAACGATACCCCTTTTTAAAAACCCTGATCTATATTGGCGATAAATGTTTTCCGGGTATGTATCATTGGGACGATACAGAGATACTGGCGAAAACAGTGTCGGATGCTGAGCTGGAAGCCAGAATGAACAGCCTTGAAAAAGACGATGTGATTAACATGCAATACACATCAGGAACGACAGGGTTTCCTAAAGGGGTAATGCTGACCCATTTTAATGTCATCAATAATGCTGCTAATATCGCTGAATGTATGGCATTAACCTCTCAAGACCGCATGTGTATCCCGGTTCCGTTTTTTCATTGCTTCGGATGCGTGCTTGGGGTTTTAGCGTGTGTGTCCGTCGGAGCAGCCATGATACCTGTACAAGAATTTGATCCCGTTACCGTCCTTAAAACGGTAGAAAAAGAGAAATGCACAGCGCTCCACGGTGTGCCGACCATGTTTATCGCCGAGCTGCATCATCCGGATTTTGATGCATATGATCTATCGACCCTCCGAACAGGCATTATGGCTGGCTCTCCTTGTCCAAGTGAAGTGATGAAAGCTGTTATTGAAAAGATGGGTATGAAAGACATTACGATCGCCTATGGACAAACCGAAGCATCACCGGTCATTACGCAAACGAGGGCAAATGATTCCTTCTTAAGGAGAGTCGAAACAACCGGCCGCGCCCTGCCGCATGCAGAAGTGAAAATTGTAGAGCCGGGGACATGTCAAGAAGTTCAAAGAGGCGGGCAGGGAGAGCTTTGCACCCGCGGCTATCACGTTATGAAAGGCTATTATAAAGACGAAGAAGCGACCAGAAAAGCAATCAATCCCGATGGATGGCTGTTTACCGGAGATCTTGCTGTCATGGATGAAGACGGATACTGCCGCATCACTGGAAGATTAAAAGACATGCTCATTAGAGGCGGTGAGAACATTTACCCGCGGGAAATCGAAGAATTTTTATACCGGCATCCTGATGTTTTAGATGTACAGGTCGTTGGTGTGCCTGACGCCAAATTCGGGGAGGAGGCCGCAGCCTGGATTAAACTGAAAGACGGAAAAACCGCTTCGCCTGAAGAACTTAAGGACTATTGCAAAGGGAAAATCGCCCGCCACAAAATTCCGCGTTATGTTATTTTTACAGACGAGTATCCGATGACGGCTTCAGGCAAAATTCAAAAATATAAACTGCGTGAAAAAACGATTAAAATGTTCAACTTATCATCATGTCAATGAGGTGAAGTGATGTTTACAAAAGTACTGATCGCCAATCGCGGAGAAATCGCAATGAGAATTATTCGAACATGCAGCCGTCTCGGCATCAAAACGGTCGCGGTTTATTCTGAAGCAGACAGAGACGCTCCCCATACAAAGGCGGCCACAGAGGCTTATTTGATTGGAGAATCAAGAGTCAGTGAAAGTTACTTAAATATAGAGAGAATCATAGAGACAGCGAAAAAAGCAAATGCCGATGCCATCCACCCGGGATACGGGCTATTATCAGAAAACAGCCAATTCGCTGAACGCTGCAAGCAAGAAAACATCATGTTTATAGGCCCTGCACCCGATATCATCGCAAAGATGGGCAGCAAAATTGAAGCACGTAAAGCAATGGAAGCGGCAGGTGTCCCTGTCGTTCCCGGTGTTTCCGAATCCCTCGGAGACATTCAGGAAGCTTGCCGCGCCGCAAGTCAAATCGGCTATCCTGTCATGCTGAAAGCTTCAGCGGGCGGAGGCGGCATCGGCATGCAGCTTGTTCAAAACGAGGAAGCATTAAGAAAGGCGTACGAGGGAAACAAAAAGCGCGCAGCAGACTTTTTCGGTGACGGGTCGATGTATATAGAGAAAGTCATTGAACATGCCCGCCACATCGAGGTTCAGCTTTTAGCGGATCAGCACGGCCATACAGTACACCTATTTGAACGCGATTGCTCTGTTCAAAGGCGCCACCAAAAGGTCATTGAAGAAGCGCCGTCACCATTTCTAGAAGATGAACTGAGAATGAAGATCGGGGAAACGGCCGTAAAAGCAGCAAAGGCGATCGGCTATACGAACGCAGGCACGATCGAATTTATAGTTGATCCGAATCAAAACTTTTATTTCCTTGAAATGAATACGAGATTGCAAGTTGAACATCCCGTGACTGAAGAAATAACAGGCCTGGACTTAGTTGAGCAGCAGCTGCGGATTGCTGCGGGCCATACACTCACATTCTCCCAAAAAGACATTAAACGAAACGGGCATGCGATAGAGGTTCGAATATACGCGGAAGATCCCAAAACCTTCTACCCTTCACCAGGTACAATCACTGCGTTTTCACTCCCTAATCAAAAAGGGGTCCGACACGAATGTGCGGTAGCAAAAGACAGCACCGTCACCCCTTTTTATGACCCGATGATCGCCAAGATGATTGTCAAAGGCCAAACCAGAGCGGAAGCCATTGAAAAGCTGGAGTCAGCGCTCGGCGACTATCGAATAGAGGGAATCAAAACAAATCTTCCGCTTCTCATACAGGCTGCGGCATCAAAAGCATTTAAAGAAGGGGATGTCACGACTGACTTTTTGAAACAACACCTATAAAGGAGGCAGTTGTCATGACGGTTAAGATACAAATGGCGGGAAACCTGTGGAAAGTGCACGTGAAAGCCGGCGACCACATTGAAAAAGGCCAGGAAGTTGCCATTTTGGAATCAATGAAAATGGAAATCCCAATCGTTGCAGACAGAAGCGGAACCGTAAAAGAAGTCAAAAAAAATGAAGGCGATTTTGTGAATGAAGGTGACGTGTTGCTCGAATTGAACGATTCCACTCAATAATCTGGAGGAAGACCATGTCATATCCTAAAAAAGTAAAAATCAAAGAAGTCGGTCCGCGTGACGGCTTACAAAACGAGCCCGTATGGATACAAACAGAAGATAAAATTGCTTGGATTAACCAGCTATCCCGGACAGGGCTTTCGTATATTGAAATCACATCCTTTGTTCATCCAAAATGGATTCCGGCGCTTCGAGATGCTATCGACGTGGCAAAAGGCATCGACCGTGTAAAAGGGGTAACGTACGCGGCACTTGTCCCGAATCAAAAGGGGCTGGAGAATGCGCTTGAAGGAGGCATTGACGAAGCTTGCGTATTTATGTCCGCCAGCGAGACGCACAACAGAAAAAACATCAACAAATCCACTACTGAAACCCTTCATATTCTCAAACAAGTAAACGAAGACGCAAAAAAAGCAAACCTCTCAACAAGAGCCTACCTCTCAACCGTTTTCGGCTGTCCGTACGAGAAAGATGTCCCCATTGAACAAGTCATCCGCCTTTCTGAAGCCCTATTTGAATTTGGGATTTCTGAACTGTCGCTTGGAGATACGATCGGAGCGGCAAATCCCGCCCAAGTTGAAACCGTGCTTGAAGCTCTTTTGGCACGATTTTCGGCCAATCAAATTGCCCTGCATTTTCATGATACGAGAGGAACGGCTCTGGCCAACATGGTCACAGCTCTCCAAATGGGCATCACTGTGTTCGACGGCTCGACAGGCGGACTTGGGGGCTGTCCATATGCTCCCGGTTCGTCCGGAAACGCTGCAACTGAGGATATCGTATACATGCTTGGACAGATGGACATCAAAACAAATGTAAATCTTGATAAACTGCTATCCGCAGCCAAATGGATAGAAGAAAAAATGGGCACACAGCTGCCAAGCCGAAATTTACAGGTTTTTAAATCATCATTATAAAAGAGAGGGCAAATACAATGGGAGAATCAATTCTTTTTACTATCCAAAATGAACATATTGCATTGATCACCTTAAACAGGCCTCAGGCTGCAAACGCTCTTTCAGCGGAAATGCTTCAAAACCTGCAATTGATTCTACAGGAAATTGAATTCAACTCGAACATCCGCTGCGTCATCCTCACAGGCACCGGTGAAAAAGCGTTTTGCGCAGGGGCAGACCTAAAAGAACGGATAAAACTGAAAGAAGATCAGGTCCTGGAAAGTGTATCTCTCATTCAAAGAACGGCGGTATTACTTGAAGCCTTGCCGCAGCCAGTCATAGCTGCGATAAACGGAAGCGCATTAGGCGGCGGGCTTGAATTGGCATTGGCATGCGACCTTCGAATCGCAGCCGAATCAGCCGTGCTGGGCCTTCCGGAAACAGGGTTAGCTATTATCCCAGGCGCTGGAGGGACCCAAAGGCTGCCCCGGCTGATTGGCAGAGGAAAAGCAAAAGAATTAATTTATACAGGCAAACGTGTAACCGCACACGAAGCAAAAGAAATAGGCCTTGTAGAGCATGTCACGGCTCTCTGTGACCTCATGCCAAAAGCAGAGGAACTGGCCGCAGCCATTTCCGCCAATGGGCCAATCGCTGTCCGCCAGGCTAAATTTGCAATCAATAAAGGGTTGGAGACAGATCTTGCTACAGGTCTGGCGATTGAACAAAAAGCATATGAACATACCATTCCAACAAAAGACAGGAGAGAAGGGCTTCGGGCGTTTCAAGAAAAAAGACAGGCCGTATATAAGGGGATATAAAAGGGGGGCATTGCTCATGGATTATGAAAAGGAACGAACAGAACGGGCCGAACGGATCCGAAAAGGCGGGGCGGAAAAGTATCATCAGAGCAACAAAGAAAAAGGCAAGCTCTTTGTCAGAGAGCGGCTTGCTCATTTGTTTGACGATGACATTGAATGTGAAGACGCATTTTTTGCGGAATGTATGTCAGACGGGCTTCCCGCTGATGGAGTGGTGACGGCCATCGGCAAAATCGGCGGCCAAACCGTTTGCGTTATGGCCAATGACTCAACAGTGAAAGCAGGCTCATGGGGAGCAAAAACCGTTGAAAAAATCATCAGAATTCAAGAAACAGCCGAAAAATTAAACTGCCCGCTCATTTATTTAGTTGATTCGGCTGGCGCCAGAATCACAGACCAAATCAATGTATTTCCAGGGAGACGCGGCGCGGGAAGAATTTTTTACAATCAAGTCAAATTATCGGGACGCATTCCGCAAGTTTGCCTGCTTTTCGGACCGTCCGCAGCAGGGGGCGCTTATATTCCGGCCTTCTGTGACATTGTCGTTATGGTAGAGGGTAACGCCTCCATGTATTTAGGCTCGCCGAGGATGGCGGAAATGGTCATTGGCGAAAAAGTGTCTCTCGAAGAAATGGGAGGGGCCCGTATGCATTGCTCAATCTCCGGCTGCGGAGATATTCTTGCAGAAACTGAAGAAGAAGCCATACGTCTGGCACGGACTTATTTATCGTACTTTCCGGCTAATTATCAAGAAAAAGCGCCTATGCAAGAGAAACGCCCGCCAAAACAATTCGACATCCCGCTTGCCGACGTCATTCCGCAAAACCAAAATGCGCCTTTTGATATGCAAGAGCTGATTGAGCGGGTCATTGATGAAGGCTCATTTTTTGAGATTAAAGCCTTATTTGCACCGGAAATATTGACGGGACTCGCACGAATTCACGGACAGCCTGTCGGCATTATCGCTAATCAGCCAAAGGTAAAAGGAGGCGTCTTATTCCACGATTCAGCAGACAAAGCGGCTAAATTTATTACCTTATGTGACGCGTTTCATATCCCATTGCTGTTCCTAGCAGATATCCCCGGCTTTATGATCGGCACAAAGGTAGAACAAGCGGGGATTATCAGGCACGGTGCAAAAATGATTTCAGCAATGTCGGAAGCAACTGTTCCAAAGCTCTCTGTCATTGTCCGAAAAGCGTACGGAGCGGGGTTGTACGCAATGGCAGGCCCCGCATTTGAACCGGATTGCTGCTTAGCGCTCCCAACCGCCCAAATCGCCGTTATGGGCCCTGAAGCAGCTGTAAACGCCGTCTATGCTAAAAAAATCGCCGAGCTGCCGAAAGAAGAGAGGGCGCAATTTATCAACAGCAAACGGGAAGAATACAAAGAGGACATCAATATATACCGCCTGGCTTCAGAAATGATCATTGATGCCGTGATACCAGCCAATTCGCTGCGTGATGAGCTGGCCAAACGGCTCAAGGCATACATGACAAAAGAAATGACATTTACCAATCGAAAGCATCCGGTTTATCCTGTATAAATAAGCAGGGACTTAAGGAGCGCAAAAAGCGTTCCTTATTCATTTACAATAATTATATTATGTAAACAAATTACCCTTGCATAAAACACCATGTTTTTTAGAATAGTAAATAAAAGCTGCCGCACCTCTAGCGGCAATTTCCAGTTCATCATAAAAAGGGGCCTGCATGATGTATCATTTATATTCACATAACGACTTGGACGGAGTAGGTTGCGGAATCGTAGCAAAATTGGCATTTGGGAAAGATGTTGACGTCCGGTATAACTCTGTCAACGGCTTAAACGCTCAAGTGCAGTACTTTTTAGAAAAAGCGAAAGAAAGTAACAGACAAGACGCATTATTCATCACCGATCTCGCCGTCAACAAAGAAAATGAAGAGAGATTAAATGAGTATGTTCATGCGGGAGGAAAAGTGAAGCTGATTGATCATCATAAAACAGCGCTTCATCTGAATGAGCATGAATGGGGATTTGTCCAAGTGGAATACGACGATGGAAGGCTCTCATCTGCGACATCGCTTTTATATGGCTATCTCGTTGAAAATGGCTTCATGAAACCGACAAACGCATTAGATCAATTCACAGAGCTCGTACGCCAATATGATACATGGGAATGGGAACGATATGAACAAAAACAGGCGAAGCGGCTTAATGATCTTTTCTTTCTGCTGTCAATCGATGAATTTGAAGAAAAAATGATTCAGCGTCTCTCTGTGCATGACGATTTTTTCTTTGATGATTTTGAAGAAAAGCTGCTTGACCTAGAAGACGAAAAAATCGAACGCTATCTCCGCAGAAAGAAAAGGGAAATGGTGCAAACCTTTGTTCATGAACACTGTGTAGGTATCGTTCACGCAGAATCGTACCATTCAGAGCTTGGAAACAGGCTTGGAAAAGAAAATCCCCACCTTGATTACATTGCAATATTAAGCATGGGGTCAAAACGGGTCAGCCTGCGCACCATACATGATTACATCGATGTGTCAGAAATTGCGGGCCGATACGGAGGCGGAGGGCATGCAAAGGCATCCGGCTGTTCTATAACCGACGAAGTCTATGAATTGTTTGTTGCTGAAGCATTCCGGATTGAACCTGTCCGCCCAGATGCTTTCCGTAATATATATAACCTAAAGGGATCGGCGAACGGAGCATTATATGAAAATCGCGCACAAATGAGATTTTTTCTGTTTCCATTAGACAACGAGTGGAATATCCAAATTAACGGAGAAACCCAGGATAAAACATTCGCAGCTTTTGAAGAAGCAGAGTGGTTTATAAAAAGAAATTATGCAGCATCACTCGTGTGGGATGAAGTATTTGTCGCATTTTTAGCGGAGCATTTGAAGCAGGCAAATCAGCATCGCAGATAAAAAATATGCATAGGGGAGAATCAATCATCCCTATGCACATCCGCTAGCTATCGTTTAAATATAGCTGCACGTTTTTTAATCAGAAAATAAAGGGCGATAACGACAATAGCCAGTATCATAATCGGCGTAGTATAAGTGCCCGCTATGTTCTCAACGTCATCCCACTGACTTCCGAGCTGAATGCCTAAATAAACAAAGAGGATAGACCATGGAATGATAGCAAGTACAGTCAGTACCACAAATTTAAGAAACGGCATTTTGGCAATGCCTGCGGGAATGGATATCGCATGTCTGACAACTGGTATAAAACGTGCCGAGAAGACAACACCCGTTCCGTACTTTTGAAACCAGTTTTCTGACATGTCAATATGATGCTTTTTAATCAATAAGTACTTCCCGTATTTGTCCAAAAACGGTCTGCCGCCATAGCGTCCGATCCAATAAATAAAGATCTGGGCAATGGTGCCCCCGATAACACCCGCAATGATTGCGCCAATAAATCCAATCGTGCCTTCCGATACCATATAGCCGCCATAGGCCAATACAATTTCACTCGGAATAATTTCAATCATCAAGCCAATCGCAATGCCCGCATATCCCATGTTCGTCAGCCATGTTAAAATTTCGCTTATCAAACTGCCCACATTCTTCACACCTGTCCTAATCTTTTTCTCTATTATATGACTGATTGACGAGCAAGATGGTTACAATTTTTTATCGCAGCAATTCTTTCGTTTCCCGTTTGATCACATCTTCTAAATAGGCCAAAAGCTGAGATCTCATTTCGGGGCGCATTAAGCCGATTTCAGTGCTCGCTTTAAAACAGCCCAGCTTATCGTCAATGTCATATCGATTTCCTTCCAGCAGCCGGGCATGGATAGGCTGCTCACGGCAAGCTTCACGAAGCGCATCTGTAAGCTGAATTTCGTTGCCCGCGCCTCTGCCAATGGACTTTAAAACGGGGAAGATCGATGAATTCAGCACATAACGTCCCATCACGGCGATTTCCGAAGGTGCTTCTTCAGGAAAAGGCTTTTCCACTAAATCTTTCACTTCAAATACAGATCCGTGAGAAGCTGATGCATTGATAATACCATATTTACTGACATCCTCAGGCAGAACGGACTGTACACCGACAACCTCTGTACCGTATGCATTGTATACATCCATTAATTGCCGAAGAGCCGGTGTTTCAGACACCATAATATCATCGCCTAAAAGGACCGCAAACGGCTCATCGCCAATAAAATGTTCTGCGCACAAAACGGCATGTCCCAATCCAAGAGGCTCCTTCTGTCGAATATAATGGATATTCGCAAGATTTGCAATGTCCTGCATCTCGTCTAAGAGATCTGTTTTTCCTTTTTCAATCAAATTCTGTTCAAGCTCAATGGATCGGTCAAAATGGTCTTCAATCGCTCGCTTATTACGCCCTGTAATAATCAAAATATCCTCAATACCTGACTGAACCGCTTCCTCAACGATATATTGAATAGCAGGCTTATCAACGATAGGGAGCATTTCCTTAGGCTGAGCTTTCGTTGCCGGTAAAAAACGTGTTCCTAAACCTGCTGCTGGGATGACGGCTTTTCTGATTTTTTTCATTTCCTTCACTCCATTTCAATTTTCTTACATCAACTCTGATTTTTTCAGCGGATCGCGGAAGACCCAGAGACGATTCCCGATAAAATTAATGATCATACCGCCGACAGTTGCAATCAATTTGCTGATGAGAAGAGACAATCCGGCTTTTTGAAGTCCGGATAGCAGCAAAAACGTCATGCCAGACGCTGCGAGATTAACGGCGATAAACCGAATCATTTCCTGTTTGTCGGCTTTTTCTTTCACTTCAAACGTCCAAATCCGATTCCAAATATAACTGTTGGCGATTCCGGCCGTATAAGAACAAACCTGGGCAATGAGATATGGCACATGTAAAGCGGTTAAAAGGAAAAATACACAAAAGTCAATAAGCGTGTTGCCAACGCCAACGGTACAAAAACGTATAAGCGTAGTGGTTTGTTTTTTCAGCATAACGGCATACCAATTTACCTCCAATCGAAGAGCAGTAGTGGCCGCGGAAGCCATCTTGTATAATTACTTTAAAGAATAGAGTTGAATAAACAATTACTAAAATATGAACAAACCATTAAAAAAGAAGGAGAGGACGATAACGAAAAACTTCTGCAGCCTGTGTTTATTTTTCTTAGTTTACATAATATATATTCTAGGAAGTAAACAAAATAAAAGAATTTCTGTCTCAACTCAAAAGTATACTTAAGTTAGTGAGACAGAAGATGAAATTTTACTATTGAGTGTCCAAATCAAAAAAATGGCGTTGTCAATCCATAATATATTGCTTCTAAATCTCCCAGCGTCATATCGCCATATGCGCATTTGATAACCGAGTCAGCAAATACATCGTAGTCATAATCTGTAGAAAAACTTTGCTGCAGCTGTTTTTCATAAGCTTCAATCTGTTCTTTTTGATGTTGGATATCATTTTCCTTACCCGGATAGTCCGGACCATTTATCGCATTATTCATTTCTTTGAACAGCATCATATACTGCTTCAGTGTTTCATCCACAACCTAACCTCCTTTTTTTGCTGTATAAGATGATGAAAACGGACATCATTGCTGATGCCCGCCAAAAGCTAAACTGATCTGGGTTCCGTTCCCCAAATAAGTTTTCCATGTTTATATAGTGTGATTTTTTTCATTGATTTAAACGCATTTGATTGGAAAAAATCCAATCCTCGCGTTGTGCATAATTGCTCCAGTCATCATTCTGAAGACAAAGCTGTATATTCTCTGTGCTGTGTTTGCTCGCTCCTGGTGACAGCGTTCCATTTTTAAACCCTAGTTCCAGATCTGGTTTCCGTTCGTACTACCATCACCTGCTCTGTATTGCACAGAGAAGCTGTTTTTTTGTTTGGGTTAATCTTGTGTTGGCGTTTCAACGCTTCCCTTCATCGAATTTTGGTGCCGAGAATGTTTTCTCTTACGAACGTTCCTGAAGCGGATAAATCTGATAACAGCCACCCTCCTGTTTTAGATGCTCCCGGCTTTAAAGCTGAAGAAGATTCCTGCTTATCAGAAAGGTTCCAGTTTACCCAACTGATGTTCTTGCTGTTGAGATAATTTAGCCATTCCCGTGACTGGTTAAGAAATACTCCGCCATTTCCAGAAGCATCGCTTGTCCCCCACTCCGTCACAAAAATAGGTGCTCCTTTGCTGAGTGCATAGTTTGCTTTATCCCGTAAAAACTGGCCATGTGTGCCGGCATAAAAATGAAGCGCGTACATGACATTTGCATCCTGAAGCTGATCATCGGCAGCATCATTCACATCTTGGCTCCATGTGCCGGTACCGACAATGATGATATTGTCGGGATCGTTTTTGCGGATAACGGGAATCACTTCTTCCGCATACGGTTTAATATCACGCTTCCAGTTCACATCGCCGTTTGGTTCGTTCGCAATTTCATAAATCACGTTTGGCGTGCTTCCGTAAAGGCTTGACATTTCCTTGAAGAATTCTTTTGCCTTCTCTTTATTTTGGTTAGGATTGCCGTCATTTAAGATATGCCAGTCAATGATGACATATATCCCAAGCTCTTTTGCCGCTTCAACCGCTTCTTTTACTTTGTTTTTCACAGACGGATTATCAATATAACCGCCGTCTGCCGTATACATCGCCGCTCGGAAAACCGTAATGCCCCAATCGTCTCTCAGCCATTTTAAGGTGTCTTTATTGACAAAATCACCATACCATTGCAATCCATGTGAACTGATCCCCTTCAGCTGCACCGCCTTTCCGTCTTGATTGACTAGCTGTGTTCCTTTTATGCTTAGCTGCCCATTTATGGATACTGGCGTTTCCCCCCCTGCTGCAGATGCTTGTGGAGCAGGCATACCGCCGATTGCTAGTAATGCAATGAATAAACATACGATTAAATTAGAGACTGAACGTTTCATATAGAATATTCTTTCCTCCTTTAAATCATTATGTGCTTAGCAACTCACAGCTCTCCTCCCTTTTTTGTAGCACGGACTCATTGTAAAAAACCTTTCTCATGATTGTCTATCAACCTAATTTCTTGTTTTTAGGCGGTTTAAAAGGCTGCCAATTTGCTCTTTTTGTCTTGTTTCAGATACTGCTAATACAGGTAGACCACATATAAAAGTGTTTAACCAGGACTTTACACGTTGCTTTTTTATGAAATCATAACATTCCGCTTCTTTTCGCCAAATAAAAAGGCTGCATTCAATTTGAATGCAGCCGAGTTCTTATACTTCTTGTCTTTCATCATCCCAAGTTTCAGTGTTTTTAAGACCCGGGATGTTTTTCGCTTTGAATACAGGATCAAGTCCTTGTTTACGCTGTTTCGCGTAATCTTTATACACTTTGTGAGCAACGTTCGACAGCAGTGTAATAACAATTAAGTTAATCAGCGCCATGATCCCCATAAAGAGGTCCGCCATGTCCCATACAATCTGGAACCCTGCTACACATCCAAAGACCACCATAGCAATAACCGCGATGCGGTAAATATTCAGCCATGTTTTGCTTGTTTTAATAAATTCAATGTTTGTCTCACCATAATAATAGTTTCCGACAACTGAACTAAAGGCAAACAAGAACATTGCGATTGCTATAAAACCAGGCGCCCAACCTCCAATATGATGGCTCAGAGCAGCCTGTGTCACTTGGATGCCGTCTCCTTTTGGTGTTACACTGTATAGTAAAATGATAAACGCTGTAGATGTACATACGATAAATGTATCGAAAAACACGCCTAATGTTTGAATAAAGCCCTGCTTTGCCGGATGCGAAACATGAGCTGTCGCAGCAGCGTTAGGCGCGCTACCCATTCCCGCTTCGTTAGAGAAAAGCCCGCGCTGTGCACCGATGACGATGATCGCTCCCAGTCCTCCGCCAACAACTTGTTCAAATCCCAAAGCATTTTTGACAATTGTCGCAATTACGCTTGGGAATGCAGAAATATTGGTGAACACAACATATAGTGCAATGAGAATATAAAGACCCGCCATTACCGGAACAATCAATTGTGTCACTGCGACTACACGTTTTAAACCGCCGAAAATAATAAAAGCCGTTAAAGCAGCAAGAACAATAGCCACAACTGTTTTGTTCACATGAAATGCGCCTTCTAACGCTCCCGCAATTGTATTGGATTGAACAGCGTTAAAAATTAAACCGAATGATACAGTAATTAAAACAGCGAATACGATGCCGAGCCACCTGACTCCAAGACCTTTTTGAATATAGTAAGCCGGTCCGCCGCGGAAATCGTTTCCGTCCTTCACTTTAAAAAGCTGTGCTAACGTACTCTCAACAAAGCTTGAAGCCATACCTACAGCAGCTACAACCCACATCCAAAAGACAGCGCCTGGACCGCCTGTCGCAATTGCTAAGGCAACACCAGTCAAATTGCCTGTCCCGACTCGGGATGCGGCAGAAATAAAGAACGCCTGCATAGATGTTACACCTTTATTTCCTTCAGACTTCTCACCTACTATTCTGAACATTTCAATAAAATAACGGAATTGGATAAAACCAAAACGAAGTGTAAAAAATAGTCCAAGTCCTATTAAAATATAAAATAAATAGTTCCAGATAAAATCACTTGGAATATTGATCAAACTGTTGAAAAAAGACTCCATATTGACCTCCCGTTTTCATCAATTCATTGTGAATTCATATTTGATGTTAGATTTTTTAACATAACGAGTTTTATTATATCACAATATGTCGAATTAGGAAGTTTTTTCGTGAAGGTTATTGTCTTAGACTGATGTTTTACTCCTTTTATCCCCTCATTCTCTATTATTTTCCTATGAATAAAGGTATTTCTTATAAGTAAGAGTTCTCTTTTTATAAAGTAAGATTTCTTTCCTGCCACCTTCTGTTCTTTGATAAATAAACTCATAAATCCTAAACAACCAACATATCTTTTAAAATGTGTTTTTATTCACATCTTAGATCGGGTATACATACACTAATAAAAGAAATTATCCTTTCAAAAATATGCAAAAAGATATATACTTAACAAAGTGAAATTTATTTTTAAATTTAATAAATCAAGTTTACTTTTAGAATGGATTAGGGTATTATTATAAAAATATTCAGTAATATTAAAGGAGGGGAGATCAATTGAAAAAGTAACGATACTAAAAGCGTCCATCTTATTTTTGGCGATTGCCAGTTTTCATTTGTTCTCAATTCCCCACGCCTTTGATATCGGCCATCATTATAAAGCTGTAGCTGACCAGCAAGAAATGCATGAGATGAAAGCCGGCCAAAATGCTGATGATGAGAAGAAATCCTTCACAGGAGCATTTGCGCTTACTGCTTTATGGGCAATGGCTGTTCTGCTTCTGACCGCTGAAAGCAAAAGTACGGGCTACTCCCGTAGGCGCCAGCGGAAAAAAAGCTTTATACTGGCCAAATTTTATCAATCGTCTTATTTCGGCAAACCTCATGTTCAACATCACCCGATTATATAACGAAAATATGAGGAGGCTGTTAAACATGTTGTTTATCTTAAGAATGGTGATTTTAGGCTTGTTTTCTTTCACAGCACTGAATTTATTTGTATGGCAAGGAATCGAATTTGTTCATGCCTTTACAGATCTTTTCACCAGCCATGAAAGCTAATTGAAAATGAAAAACGAAACCCGCTCATATCACATGAGCGGGTTTTTTATTATTGTTCTGTATGAAGGCGCCAAACAGCTGTAACCTTGCCTGATTCCTCTTCATCAATAAAGAAAGAGCCATTGCTGTACCTGTCGTTGGTCCGCAGGTCTTTTGCCAGCAGTTCTTTTCTTTCGCCTTTTTCGGTTTCCACCATAAGTCGCTGTTCAAGACCGCAAGCGAACAGTGCTACGACCCGGTGAGGATTTTTCTTCAGTTCCCTTAGCATAACAACACCGCGTTTTGCACGGGATGTTTTTTCAAACTCGGAAAGACTCATGCGTTTCACCGCTCCCCGCTGTGTGAACAATACAATTGAATTAGATTCTTGAAGAATTTCCCCGGAGACAACAAAGTCATCTTCTTTTAAGTTAATCCCTTTGACACCAGCAGCGCGCGCGCCAACTACATTTACTTCGTCTTCTCCAAACCATAAACCGTACCCTAGGTGAGTGGCCATAAAGATCTGGCTTTCCCCATTTGTTACATGTACATCAATCAGTTCGTCTTCACCCTTCAGATTTAAGGCCACAAGCGCTTTAGAATAACGCTGTGCTTTATAATGAGTGAGCTCTGTCTTTTTCACCATTCCGTTTTTCGTAAAGAATAATAGATACGCCGACGGATCAAATTCTTTTATCGGTATGGCCTTTACAATCGTTTCATCACGGTCAATGGTGATCATATTTGAAAAATGCTGGCCCATGTCCTTCCATCTAATATCAGGCAGCTGGTGAACCGGACAATAGATGTAGCTTCCTTTGTTCGTAAAGAGCAGCAGCACATCCGTCGTATTCATTTCAAACTGATGCAGCATCCTGTCCGTATCTTTCATCCCGAAATCCTGGCCATTGGAAGCGGCAAATGAGCGCTGGCTCGTCCGTTTTAGGTAACCATCCTTCGTAACGGTCACATATACATCCTCAGACGCAACCATAACTTCAAGGTTAATCTTAATTTCCTCAATTTTTTCTTCAATGACGGAGCGTCTCGTGTCTGCATATTTCTTTTTCAATGCTTTTAAGCTGTTTGTAATCACTTTTAACAGCTTTTTATCATTGCTCAGAATGGATTCGAGCTCTTCAATTTTTTTACCAAGCTCTTCTGCCTCTTCTTTCAGTGCTGTGATATCTGTATTGGTTAAACGATAAAGCTGCAATGACACGATGGCTTCAGCCTGAGGCTCTGTAAATTCATATTTTGCAATTAAGTTGTTTTTAGCGTCACGTTTATCGCTTGAAGAACGAATTGTTGCAATGACTTCATCCAGAATGGACAAAGCTTTCATGAGTCCTTCTACGATGTGATGTCTGTCTTTTGCTTTTTGAAGCTCATAAACGGACCGGTTTGTGACGACTTCCTTTTGGTGGCCGATATATGCATCCAAAATAGACGGCAGGCTCATCAACATCGGGCGGCGATTATGAATAGCCACCATGTTAAAGTTATAGGTGATTTGCAAATCAGTATTTTTATATAAGAAATTCAAAATGCCATTGGCATCCGCTTCTTTTTTCAGTTCAATGACCACTCTCAGCCCAGTTCGATCCGTTTCATCACGAACCTCTGAGATGCCTTCAACCTTTTTATCAATGCGGTACTCGTCCATTTTTTTCACAAGGTTTGCTTTATTTACTTCAAATGGAATCTCCGTAATGACAATTTGTTCACGTCCGCCTCTGATTGTTTCAATTTCAGCTTTTCCGCGGATAATGATTTTTCCTTTTCCGGTTTCATAGGCTTTTTTTATGCCGTCAACGCCTTGAATAATACCGCCTGTCGGAAAATCAGGCCCTTTAATGACTTCCATGAGTTCATCAACAGAGCAAGATGGCATTTGAATGCGCTTGATAACAGCATCAATGACTTCTCCCAGATGATGAGGGGGAATGTCGGTCGCATATCCCGCTGATATCCCGGTAGATCCGTTGACCAATAGGTTAGGAAACATCGCCGGGAGTACGACAGGCTCCTTGCTTGTATCATCGAAGTTCGGCACAAATTCAACTGTATTTTTGTCAATATCCCGAAGAAGCTCAGAAGCGATCGGTGATAATCTCGCTTCTGTATAACGCATGGCTGCCGGGGGATCCCCGTCGATGCTTCCGTTGTTCCCATGCATTTCAATTAACACATTTCGCACTTTCCAATCCTGGCTCATCCGCACCATTGCTTCATAAACCGAACTGTCACCGTGCGGATGATAGTTACCGATGACGTTACCAACCGTTTTAGCCGCTTTTCTGAAGTTTTTATCAAACGTGTTTCCATCTGTATGCATCGCATACAGAATTCTGCGCTGTACGGGCTTTAAACCGTCTCTTGCATCAGGAAGCGCCCTGTCTTGAATAATATATTTACTATAGCGTCCAAAACGGTCGCCGATCACCTCTTCTAATGGTAAATCATGAAATAATTCTGGCTGTGACAACATTAAACCTCCTCAGCGACCGATAAGTTTTCATTTTCTAAAATATTGCTTTCTTCATCTAAGCCGAAAGCGACGTTTTTCTCAATCCACTTTCTGCGCGGCTCAACTTTGTCTCCCATTAGCGTAGTAACACGTCTCTCTACTCGTGCCGCATCGTCAATTTTGACTCTTACAAGCGTACGGGACTCCGGATTCATCGTCGTTTCCCACAGCTGGTCTGCGTTCATCTCTCCAAGACCCTTATATCGCTGAATGGTATAACCTTTGCCGACTTTTTTCAGCACATCATCCATCTCTTCATCAGACCATGCATATTCAATGATTTCCTTTTTCCCGCTACCTTTACTGACCTTATATAAAGGAGGAAGTGCAATGAACACTTTGCCATGTTCAATCAGCGGCTTCATATAGCGATAGAAAAAGGTAAGAAGCAGCACTTGAATATGAGCGCCGTCCGTATCTGCATCGGTCATAATGATGATTTTGTCGTAGTTGATGTCATCGATTGAGAAATCCGCTCCGACTCCCCCGCCGATCGCATGAATGATCGTATTGATCTCTTCATTTTTAAAGATATCAGCAAGCTTAGCTTTTTCCGTATTAATGACTTTCCCGCGTAAAGGCAGAACCGCTTGGAATCTGCGGTCTCTTCCCTGCTTTGCTGACCCGCCTGCCGAATCACCCTCAACGAGATACAATTCATTTTTTGCCGGGTTTCTCGAACCCGCAGGCGTCAGCTTCCCGCTTAATGTCGCTTCTGATTTTTTTCGTTTTTTGCCGCTTCTTGCTTCTTCGCGGGCTTTGCGTGCCGCTTCGCGGGCCTGGCTTGCTTTGATTGCTTTTTTGACAAGAAGCGTTGCAGTATCCCGGTTTTCCTCTAAAAAGTAAGCAAGCTGCTCTGAAACAACCGCATCAACTGCTGATCTCGCTTCACTAGTACCAAGCTTTCCTTTTGTTTGTCCTTCAAATTGGAGAAGCTCCTCAGGAATCCGAACAGAAATAATGGCTGAAAGCCCTTCTCTTATATCGGTGCCCTCCAGGTTTTTATCTTTTTCTTTCAGCAAAGCCACTTTTCGCGCATATTCATTAAAAGCACGTGTCATCGCTGTTTTTGCACCTGACTCATGAGTCCCGCCGTCTTTTGTTCTTACGTTGTTAACAAACGATAAAATGTTTTCAGAATAGCCGTCGTTAAACTGGAACGCAAAGTCCACTTCTATTGAGTGATGCTCCCCCTCAAATGAGACCACTTCAGACAAGGCGTCTTTTTCCTCATTTAAATAAGCGACAAACGATTCTATGCCGTTCTCATAATAAAAGACCTCATGCTGATCATTGCGCTCGTCAATCAGCTCAATTTTTAATCCTTTTAACAAAAACGAAGATTCTCTTAAGCGTTCAGAAAGCGTTTCAAAATTATAAGTCGTTGTGCTGAACATCGTAGGATCTGGCTTAAAGTGCGTTAACGTTCCTGTCTTTTTTGTTTTGCCGATCTTTTCGAGAGATGTAATTGGTTTTCCTCCGTTTTCAAAACGCTGCTGATAGACGAAACCGTCCCGCTCAATGGTAACCGTCAGCCATTCAGATAAAGCATTCACAACTGATGCACCAACTCCGTGCAGCCCTCCGCTTGTCTTATAGCCGCCTTGACCAAACTTTCCTCCGGCATGAAGCACCGTTAAAATCACTTCAGGGGTTGGTTTGCCGAGCTTATGCATTCCGGTTGGCATGCCGCGGCCTCTATCCTGTACAGATATACTGTTGTCTTTATGTATTTTGACGATTATGTGATCTCCATGGCCGGCAAGCACCTCATCGACAGAGTTATCTACAATTTCATAAACCAAGTGGTGCAAGCCCCGTGCGTCAGTAGAGCCAATATACATACCCGGTCTTTTTCTGACGGCCTCAAGGCCTTCGAGCACCTGTATGGCATCTTCGTTGTAATCAAATTGCTGTTTTCTAGCCAAACGTACAAACCCCTTTCAAAAACTAACATTGTCTTTCTCTTTTTCAGTGTTACACCATCAATTGTATAAAGTATTTGTTATAAACCTCGCCTCGAGCCGGTACTGCCTTGGACTCCTCATTATAACCAATATGTTGGCAATCGCAACATAGCGCTAACGAATCAGTTCGCAAAACATCGAATAGTGCTGTTTTTACACTATGAGAACGTATGTTTGTTTATTATATATAAAGCAGCAGACCTTCGCAAATCGAACGGCCGAAATCCAGCTAGACAAGGTATTCAAAAAAAGCTGTTCAAGCTTTATTGTATCTGTTTCACCGTAATACGCAAACAATATCTTAAAATTAAAAAGCAAAAATCCTTGAGTTCACAAGGATTTTTGCAGTTCTGCACCTATTTTGTTACAGCGTGCGCTACTTTTATGCACAGATCCATGATAACCGTTCTGTCTTTTTGCTTTAGCATCTGGTAAGCTTCTTCGTTTACCAGCCCTTGCTGTGCCCAAAATACTGGAGCGTCTGTCTCCAAAAACTCTTCCGCCACGACTGGCAGCTGTTCTGAGCGCCGGAATACATTGACGATGTCAATCGTACCCTCAATCTCTTGTAAAGATGAAACGGCTTTGACACCAAGTGCCTCATTAATTGTAGGATTGACGGGAATGATTTCATAGCCCGCATCCTGCATTGCTTTGGAAACCATATGCGACGTTCTATCCGGCCGGTCTGAAAGCCCCACTACCGCAATTCGCTTGCTTTGATCAAGAATCTCTTTAATTTCCGCTTTGGAAGGGTTTTGCATCATGTACCACTCCTTTTCATCTATTTTACCCGATCAAAATGTAAGAAATCAAAATATGATGCATGTTTGATTGGATTTGTAAGCAAACTTTACAAAAAACTTATCATCAGATTATGATATCTCATGTTAAAATAGAAAGAAGGGAATTTGAAAAAGGAGAAATGTAGATGTTAATTGCTTTATTGATTATTTTGGCCTACCTGATAGGCAGTATTCCATCTGGCTTAATTGTGGGCAAGCTTGCCAAGGGAATTGATATTCGGGAGCACGGAAGCGGCAACTTAGGAGCTACCAATGCATTCCGTACATTGGGCGTAAAAGCTGGTTCGGTCGTTATAGCCGGGGATATTTTAAAAGGAACGCTGGCAACTGCATTGCCTTTTCTCATGCATGTTGATATCCATCCGCTTCTTGCAGGAGTCTTTGCGGTTTTAGGCCACGTGTTCCCCATCTTCGCCAAATTTAAAGGCGGCAAAGCCGTGGCAACGTCCGGAGGCGTTTTGCTATTTTACGCACCTTTGTTATTTATCACGATGGTCGCGGTATTTTTCATCTTTTTATACTTGACTAAATTTGTTTCTCTGTCATCAATGTTAACAGGGATCTATACTGTTATATATAGTCTCTTTGTCCATGATAAGTATTTATTGATTGTCGTTACCCTGCTCACTATATTTGTGATATACAGACACCGGGCGAACATTAAACGAATTATCAATAAAACAGAACCTAAAGTGAAATGGTTATAAACCTTCTCTTTTGACACAGATTAGCCTAGTACGTTTATAATAGAGAAAATTCAAAAGAAGAACGAAGGGGTGTTCTGTAATGAATATGACAATTAACGAAGACGCACTGAACTGGTATAAGGAAGAGCTCGATTTAGAAAGCGGAGACCAAGTTCGCTTTTTCGTCCGCTACGGCGGCTGCAGCAACGTTCAAAAAGGATTTTCTCTCGGAGTGGCGAAAGATGCCCCACAAGAGGCTGGAGCCACTGCAGAAGCCGGCGGCATCACCTTCTTTATTGAAGAAAGTGATCTATGGTACTTCGATAACCACGACCTACTAGTCAGCTATTCAGCGGACGCTGATGAACCGGTTTTTGAATACCAATAAAAAAAGAACGCACGTTAAGTGCGCTCTTTTTTTTATAAATCAAATCTTATCAGATGATCTGTCAGGTTTTCTTGTTCCAAAATATATTTTTGTGTCTCTCCCAGCAGGTCAAAGTGAGGAAATTCACTTTTTTTATGTATCCATTCTTTTTTTAAACCGTACGCCGCTCCCCACTGAATCAGCTTATCAATATCTGCACAGCCTGCTTTTGTCACAGTCTTTGCTCCCGGAAACCGGTCATCCAGCCAGTAATGTGTTAAAAATGCGATTTCTCCTCTTTTCACTGCTTGTTTCCAGCGGTTGAGTTCTTCACGTTTCACACCAAACGCCATATCTTGTTCACTTCCCTATTTCTTGGCCTTTTCATATGCTTCGTGCCAATCAGGGAAAGCTTTACGGAACTGAATAGGCTTAAAGCTCTCTTTATCTACACAAATATGAGATGAGGTGGCTTCGATGGAAAGCTCACCGGCCGGATTGTAAATGTGATATCCATAGATGGTTTTAAAGCCGTTGTATTGCTCTATCCATGTGTGCACAACCGCAGTTTCTCCATAATGAAGCGGCTTTTTATAAGAAATATTGATATCAACGACTGGAGACAGGACACCTTTCTTTTCCATATCACTGTATAAAAATCCTAAATCCTTAATCAGAGCCGTTCTGCCGACCTCCATCCACACAAGATAATTGGCGTGATAGACAATCCCCATTTGATCTGTTTCTGCGTAACGCACTTCTATTTCTTTTTTTGATACATGCAATATTACTCTGCTCCCTTAATGTCAATTTAGCCCCATTTTACCATAATCAAATCAGAAAGAAAAAAACCAGGTTTCCCTGGTTTTTAAGAGCGGTATCCGTTTTCTCTCGCTGCAGATTCGTCTTGAATTTCATTGCGAAATGCTTCGATGCTTTGTTCGCGTCTAGCATTTTTTTCTTTGATGCGCTGTTTATCTTCTCCTGAAGCAAACTCCATTGATGCTTCTGCTTCTTCTATGTTTTCAATTGTATTTTGAACCATATCCTGCAATTTTTCTACATTATCAGAACGGTCATCAGGATTAGACTGCTGATATTGATTTTGGTTCTTTGTCATTCGGATGTACCCCCTAGAATTAAACTTGATTCGGCGCTACTCGCCTTTTGTCTGCATGATGATCGGCTGCTGTCCGGAAGTATCATGCATTTTTTCCCCTTTATTGGCTTTATATTTTACAGGCTTTGTACCCAAGTGGCTTGGCGCATATTGAGGCTGACCGTTTTTCTTGTTGTTTCCCATGTTTATCCCTCCTCAACAGATAGGATTCTCTAAAGGAGGGGTAAACATGAATACAAATTAAAGGTTATTTTTGCTTAAATCGCTGTTCAAGCTTTTCCTCAAGCTGATTTAAATACTCCGTATTGGTCATCAGCTCTTTTTTGTTTTCCATGACGAGCTCATGAAAGGAACGCTTTCTCATCTTCTTCACCCTACTCACCTCCGCATATTCTTTTATTTTTCCCAATTCTGAAAACTTGTAAGCATATCTGAACATAAAAAAACTGAATCTAATCAAGATCCAGTTTTTGTTCCATTTCTTTTTTTGTCATAGTGCCAATGTGTATGTCTTGAATAACACCTTTTTCATTTAAGATATACGTCGTTGGGTATGACATCACATTATAATCAGCATTGACCCCTTTTTTATCAATCAAAATAGGAAACGTTAAATCATACGTATCGGCAAATGTCCGGACCTGTTTCTCGCTTTTCTCAGCTGAAGTGAAATTTACCGCAACAACCGCAAGTTCGTCGGCGTGTTCTTTTTGCAGCTGTTCCATCGCCGGCATTTCCTGGCGGCACGGTTTACACCAAGTCGCCCAAAAATTGAGCAATACTTTTTTGCCTTTTGTGTCCTGTAAGGAACTTTTCTCTCCCGATAGCGTTCTCAAAGAAAAGTCAGGTGCTTGCTGTCCCTCTTCAATCCCAACTTCTTCTTTGCTGTACGTTTGATACAAATTCCATCCCATATAACCGGCAAGCATGATAAGCAGGATCCCTGCGAGCCATTTTTTTAGCATATGCCACCTCCGCAGCACACTTTGTCATAAAAAGAAGAGAAAGCAGAATGCCTTCTCTTCCTATTGATTCATCAGGACTGTTTCATTTTTTCACGAAGCACCATTTGCAGGATGCCGCCATGGCGATAGTAATCAATTTCCACTTCACTATCAAAGCGGACGACTGCTTCAAATGTTGTTACATGACCATCTTCATTGATTGCTCTTACTGTCACAAGGTCACGAGGACGAACTGTTTCATCAACATCAACCTCGATAACTTCTTTACCTGTTAAACCGAGTGTTTCCGCATCTTCCCCTTGTTTAAACTGAAGCGGCAGCACACCCATGAATACAAGGTTGCTTCTGTGAATTCTTTCAAAGCTTTCAGCAATTACCGTTCTGATGCCGAGAAGGTTTGTTCCTTTTGCAGCCCAGTCACGTGAAGATCCCATACCATAGTCTTTTCCTGCTAATACGACAAGACCTGTTTTATCTTCTTTATATCTCATGCACGCCTCATAGATGGACGTTACTTCACCAGTCGGCCAGTACGTTGTATATCCGCCTTCTGTACCCGGTGCGATTTGGTTTTTGATGCGGATGTTTGCAAATGTTCCTCTCATCATAACTTCATGGTTTCCGCGGCGGGAACCGTAGGAGTTAAAGTCGCGAGGGGAAACGCCTTTTTCTTGCAAATACTTTCCGGCAGGCGTGTCTTTTCCAATTGCCCCCGCAGGAGAAATATGGTCAGTTGTGACTGAATCGCCGAATTTACCGACAACACGCAAACCTTTTAATGGTTCAACCTTACCTGGCTCAACAGACATTTCTTCGAAGAATGGCGGATTTTGAATGTAAGTTGACTCGTTATCCCATTTATATAGCGCTTCATCTGTTGTTTCAATTTCGTTCCATCGCATGTTGTCATCAAATACTGTTTCATACTCTTTGCGGAAGAGCTCAGGCGTAACAGTTTGCTTAACAAGTGAATTGATTTCGTCCATTGACGGCCAAATATCGTTAAAGTATACGTTTTGACCATTTTTGCCCACACCGATCGGATCAGTTTTCAGATTAATGTTTACCGTTCCAGCCAGCGCATATGCTACAACGAGCGGCGGAGAAGCAAGATAGTTGCCTTTAACAAGCGGGTGAATACGCCCTTCAAAGTTACGGTTTCCGGAAAGGACAGATGTAATCAGAAGATCATTTTTCGCAACCGCTTCTTCAATTTCTGGTGAAAGCGGACCTGAGTTTCCGATACATGTTGTACATCCGTACCCCACGAGGTTAAAACCAAGCTCTTTCATGTATGGAAGAAGGCCTGAATTCACAAGATATCCTGTAACAACTTTAGATCCCGGTGCAAGTGACGTTTTTACGTAATTAGGCACTTTAAGCCCTAACTCAACCGCTTTTTTCGCTACGAGTCCGGCACCGATCAGAACGTACGGGTTGGATGTATTCGTACAGCTTGTGATCGCAGCAATGGCGATCGCTCCCGTTTTCATAACTGTTTCTTCGCCGTTCAGAAGTTTAAACTTAATTTCTTTTTCTTCTTCTTCAGCATCCATACCAAATCCTTGGTTACCCGCAGGGCTGACTAAATGCTTTTTAAACGTTTCCTGCATGGCAGAAAGCGGGATCAAATCCTGAGGGCGTTTTGGACCTGATAAGTTTGCTTCAATTTGAGACAGGTCAATTTCAACCACATCAGTAAATTGAGGGTCTTCCACATCTGGAGTGTAGAACAAGCCATTGCTTCTGCAGTATGCTTCGACAACATCAATGTGTTCAGGATCACGGCCTGTCAGGCGCATATAGTTTAGCGCTTCTTCATCTACTGGGAAGAATCCGCATGTAGCACCGTATTCCGGAGCCATGTTCGCAATAGTTGCACGATCTGCAAGCGGCAGTTCAGCAACTCCAGGCCCAAAGAATTCGACAAACTTGCCGACAACGCCTTTTTCACGCAGCACCTGTGTCACTTTTAACGCCAAGTCAGTAGCTGTTGTTCCGTTCGGAAGCTTGCCGACAAGTTTCGCGCCAATAACCTCAGGAACTGGGAAGTAAGAAGGCTGTCCAAGCATTCCCGCTTCAGCTTCAATTCCGCCGACACCCCAGCCAAGAACGCCAATACCGTTAATCATTGTTGTATGTGAGTCTGTTCCGACAAGCGTATCAGGGTATGTTACAAGTTCACCGTCTTCTTCAATTGCATGGACGACACTTGCCAGGAACTCTAGGTTTACCTGGTGCACGATACCTGTTGCAGGCGGCACTGCCTGATAGTTATTAAACGCTTTCTTTGCCCAGCTTAAAAATTTGTAGCGCTCTGCATTTCTTTTGAATTCCAAGTCCATATTAATAGCTAACGCATCTTCTGTGCCCGCTTTATCAACCTGTACTGAGTGGTCGATAACGAGATCAACAGGAATTTCGGGGTTAATTTTATCAGGATCTCCGCCGACAGCTGCCATTGCTTTCCGCAGTGAAGCAAGGTCTACTACTGCCGGAACCCCTGTGAAATCTTGTAAAATAACACGAGACGGTTTAAACGGAACGTCGATTTCCTTTAATTCGGCAGTTCCCCATTTTGCCAAATTTTCCACGTGTTCTTTTTTGATGACGAATCCGTCAACTTGACGCAATACTGATTCTAATAGAACTTTGATGGAATAAGGAAGCTTCGAAACCTTCCCGATACCTGAATCTTCTAACGCCTTTAAAGAGTAGTAATGATATGTTTTCCCATTAGTAGTAAACGTTTTTCTCGCTTGGAAAACGTCTTTTGTTGCAGTTTTTTGCTCGTTTGCCATTCTCCAAAATCCCCCTTCAGATCAGATCATTCTCAGATGAAGTAAATTCCATCACAATTTTCTCACAATTTCATATTAAAACAAAATCATACATAAGTAAATATCAATGTTTTTATTAAATACAATAAGTTCGGCTTATCGGACAAATGTACCGGTAATTATTACTGTTTATGCTCCCTCATATAACACAACAAAAGGAGCCATATTATGATTGAGGTGATAATGATGGTCAAAAGAAAAGCGAATCACGTAATCAACGGAATGAATGACGCGAAAAGCCAAGGCAAAGGCGCCGGCTACGTTGAAAACGACCAGCTTGTACTAACTGAAGCTGAACGCCAAAATAATAAGAAAAGAAAAACCAATCAATAACACCGGACTCTTTTAAGGAGGTTCTCATGATATGACCAATAAAAATACAAGTAAAGATATGCATAAAAACGCCCCTAAAGGACACAACCCGGGTCAGCCGGAGCCTCTCAGCGGAAGCAAAAAAGTGAAAAATCGAAACCACACAAGACAGAAGCACAACTCAAGCCATGATATGTAAGAAAAGCAGACCTTAGTGTCTGTTTTTTGATGCGTTCACCCATTTCTGATAATCCGCATATGATGTAAAGCAAGGTTGATATGTGGAGGAATGCTTCCATGACCCATTCAAAACGTAATGATGCTAATGATTTCGATAGTATGGATGAATGGCTTCGGCAATTGTTTGAAGACCCCTTCGCCTGGTACGACGAAACATTGCCTATTGATTTATATGAAACAAGTCAGCAGTATATAATTGAAGCGGATCTGACTTTTTTACAGCCGACACAAGTAACAGTTACCCTGTCTGGCTGCGAGTTCATCTTAACAGTCAAATCGTCAGGGCAGACTTTTGAAAAACAAATAAGGCTTCCTTTTTATTTTAATGACAAAACCATTCAAACCGAATGCGAAAATCAAATACTCACAGTTGCCGTCAATAAAGAAGTAGGAGATGGTTCTTCTTTCTCTCTTCAATTTCCTCTCAGCTAATATAAAAAGTCACTTTCATCCCCTATTATGAAAGTGACTTTTTTTCCGTCCATTTATCGTCAAATACCCTCTAGTGACTCTCCCATGGCCAAATAGCAGATTCACTATACAATAGGATATGATCTACTATCTCTTTTGACTAGACGTCTATCACTTTTTTCTATTCTTTTTTTACTGTGTTCTTCTAATCTCTCTTCGTATACAATATGGTTAGAATAAGGGGGGAATGATTGATGCTGGAAGGCTGGTTTTTGTGGTTTATTCTGTTTTGGGTGATCATGATGGTTGTCTTATTATCAATCGGCGGTTTTTTTATGTTTCGAAAGTTTTTAAAGCGTTTACCGAAAGAAGACGGAAGGTCAGAGCTTGATTGGCAGGATTACTATATCGAAAACAGCATGCATTTGTGGAGCAATGAAAACAAACAATTTCTTAACGAATTGGTTTCGCCGGTTCCGGAGCTGTTCAGAGATGCAGCAAAAGCCAAAATCGCAGGTAAAATCGGTGAGCTTGCATTAGAAGAAAAGGTATCAAAGATTGATCAGCAACTAATGATCAGAGGTTATATTCTCGCAACTCCTAAAAGAGACCATACCTTCTTAAAAAGACATCTGCAGGACAAAAAAATTGATCTCGAACCTTATCAGACCCTTCTCAAATAAAAAACCTTTCCTGATAGAAGGAAAGGTTTTTTAATTCATTTGAATATTAGCTGACTGCAGCTCGTTATGAAGTTTTCGATATGATAAATACATGGCGATTCTCCACGGTACAATCATACCGAAAGCCAAAATCCAAAACATTCCGCTCAGTGCGCCGTAATCAATTGTTGTGCTCAAGATCGATTTCATCACGATTCTGATCACCAAAAGACCGACTAATATAAATGCAAATGCTTTAGAACGTTTCATGTAAATTTCATTATTTCTAATTTCAAACTTAGACGTTTTGATGAGAAAAATTGAGAAAATCACGCCTAAAGTGATCGCTTCTAAAAACTCTGCACCAGTGACCCAAAATACCGGAAATAAAAACATTAACGCTCCCGTACTCATAAAAATCGGCGGAAGAATGATTTTTTTCGGTGAGACGGGCTTGTCAGAGGACTTTATTCTGATCACCATCACAGCTACAGCCATTAACACAGCAATAATCGATGAAACTATAATCATCATACTTATCATTCCTTTGTTTCTAGGAGTGTTGATACTATATACTATACTCCAAAATAATAAAAAAAACCATTTTGAAAAGAAATGACGTTACTATCCCATAACGCGGCTAATAGCTTCTAACACTTTTGTTTCCTCGAACGGCTTGACAATAAAGTCCTTTGCTCCCAACTCAATCGCTTCCGTTACAATTCTTTGCTGGCGCATGGCGGTGCACATGATGACCTTCGCTTTAGGATCGAAGGTTAAGATATCACGAAGCGCCTTAATGCCGTTTTTCACCGGCATTGTAATATCCATAGTCACGATATCTGGCCGCAGTTTTTTATACAGGTCCGCTGCTTGCTCACCGTCCGCCGCTTCTCCTGCAATTATGTAATTTGCCTCTTCCAAGATCTCTCTGATTTTCACCCTCATGAACTTGGCGTCGTCTACAACTAAAACTCTTGTCATATTCCCCTCCAACAATCGATTTCCACAGATAATAGTCTTATTGTACCAAAAACAAAAGGACTAGTAGTAGTACGAAAGTAATTTACGGTTAAAAACCAGTAAATCCTCCAAAAAGATCAGACAGCAAAATAATGATTAGGCTCATCCAATTAAAGAATAACAGCACACCAATCACAATCATCAAAACGCCGCCTGCTTTCATGATCAAAAGCTGATTCTTTCTTATCCACTTCAGCTTTGTGATAAAGAAAGACAATAAAAGAAACGGAACAGCAAAGCCAAGTACATATAACATCATGTATGGTACCGCTGAGCCTGGATTTGTGCTAGCAAGTGTGATAACAGCAGCTAATATCGGGCCGGTACATGGCGTCCATCCCGCCGCAAATGCCATTCCAATTAAGATAGAACCTAAAAACCCGGTTGGTTTATGCTTAAAATGGATTCTCCGCTCTTTCATCATAGCCTCAGGCCGGAACACACCGAGCGTAATAAAGCCGAACAAAATAATAAGCAACGCGCCAATTTGCCGTATCGCATCGTGATAATCCCTAAACAGGCTGCCAACAAAAGATGTTCCATAGCCTAAAGCGATAAAAATGACTGAAAAGCCAAGCAAAAAACACAAAGTATGAAACAAGCTTCTTTTCTGTAGCAGCAGCTTTTCTGTTTTCACATCATCCATACTGACCCCTGTAATATATGACAAGAAAGCTGGGTAAAGCGGCAGGCAGCAAGGCGAAATAAAGGATAAAAATCCCGCTCCGAATGTCAAAAAATAATTCACGTCTCCCATGTCATCATCCCTTCATGATTTGACATTCCTTCAAGTTATGACAAAATCATTTCATTTTTTTAACACTTTCACTTGAAGGATTTCTATTTTCAGAAAAAACTTATATAATTTAATTTGACATTGAGATATTGTACTCCTTCTCATTTGAAAATTAGTATAAATATGGATATAATATAAACATTCACTTTGAAGATCTAATGTATGAAAGGATACATCCCTGTGATTAGAGAGCATCTATTAAATGAAATTGAAAAAAAAAGAGCAGAGCTGCTGCAAATTGTCATGGCGAACGGAATGACATCTCATATAACGATAGAGCTCAGTCAGGAGCTTGACCATCTTCTCATACAATATCAAAAGCAGCGCCTTAGAGCAGTAGCGGGTGATGAATGATTGCAAAATAAAAAACCCGTATAAGGGTTTTTTATTTTATAACCATGTTTCTCTATATCATAATCTTTACGTATTATTTCGTTTGATTATTCATGGCTTTCATCATTTGATTGATTTTCTTTTGAGAAGGTTTCATTCCCATTTGCATCATCATCATACGTAACATTTGTTCATTAATAGGCGGATTCTTTTTAAGGTAGCTCATCATATATTTACGAGCAATAAAAAACCCGAGTGCAACACCTATGAGCAATGCAACTACGCCCACTAGGATGCCAACCCATAAAGTCATTTTATTTCCTCCTTCATGTTGTCTAGTTTAAAGTGTACTAAACCAAAAGCTATTATACAACATTTACATCTCTTTTTCTTCGGTTTTAGACAAAATTTCTTTCTTTCACCGGATTTAGCCATCCATAACGCTTCGAATTAAAATCCATAGCCAGAAAGCAAGGGCTTACTTTTCTCAACACTTCAAAGAAGATCGTTTCTGCCTCGTAATCCCCCGAAGCCACTAATTCTATCATGTGCTCCTTCATCATAAACGTCGCGTGGCCTTTTGCATTCGGCAAAGCTAATCTATAAATATAATCCAGCTGTCTGTAATCCGTATTGTGTAAATTCATTTTTAACCGCTGATGCATATGTAAAATCGGAATTGGCTGTGTAATATATTGAATCTGTTTCTCTGTCATTTCATACTGCTGCTTTGTCAGGCTTGTCCAATGATAGTCTTGAAACAGCTCAAACATAACCGATTCCCGCCCGAAATAGTGATTAGCAAACTCCTCTTTAATCAGGTACGTATAATAGTGACGTTCCATCTTTTCATCCCCTTTTCCAGCAGCATTTCATTTGCTCTCTATTATACAAAAGAAGAAAAGAAAGAATTGTCTATTACTGTTTAACAGCCAATACTATTTTTGTCGGATAAACAAGAAAAAGAGGATGATTTGACTCATCCTCTTTAAAAGACTTTTACTTATTGATTAATGCTTTAACTCGGCTCACTACGTTTGGAACTGAGAAGCCGTATTCATTGATGACGGTTTCGCCAGGAGCAGATGCACCGAATCGGTCTATGCTGAGCACGTCTCCTTCAAGCCCTGTGTATTTGCCCCATCCAAATGATGAGCCCATCTCAATCGCAAGACGTTTTTTCACACCTGCAGGAAGGACAGTGTTTTTGTATTCAACAGATTGTTTATCGAAACGGTCCATTGAAGGCATGCTGACAACAGAAACATCGATATTTTCTTTTGCCAATTCAGCTTGTGCTTCAATCGCAAGACCTACTTCAGATCCTGAAGCGATAAGAAGAGCGTCAGGTGTTTCGTTTTTAGATTGAGAAACGACATATGCACCTTTTTCTACTCCTGCCAATGCTTCTTTAGCTGTTTGGTCAATCGTTGGAAGGTTTTGGCGTGTCAACACTAGCGCTGTTGGCTGGTCAGTGCTTTGCACTGCAAGCTTCCATGCTGCGGCTGTCTCATTTCCGTCTGCAGGACGGATCAAGGAAAGATTAGGCATTGCACGGAGTGAAGCAAGCTGTTCAACAGGCTCGTGCGTCGGGCCATCTTCACCTACCGCAATACTGTCATGTGTGAAGACATAAGTGACAGGAAGACCCATTAACGCTGCAAGGCGAATCGCCGGACGCAGGTAATCAGAGAAGACAAAGAAAGTTCCGCCGAATACACGCAGTCCGCCATGGAGCGCCATACCATTTAAGGCCGCGCCCATCGCAAATTCACGAACACCGAACCAGAAATTTTTGCCTGAGTAATCAACCGCTGTAAAATCACCGGCATTTTTAATTGTCGTTTTGTTTGATCCCGCTAGGTCAGCAGATCCTCCGACAAAGAATGGAATTTTTTTCGCAAGTCCGTTGAGAACTTCACCGGAAGAGGCGCGGGATGCCAGGCTGCTTCCTTTTTCATAAACAGGAACCTCTTGATCCCAGTCCTTCGGAAGCTCTCCTTTAATTGCCAGCTCAAGCTGTTCAGCAAGTTCAGGATAAACTTCTTTATATTTAGCGAATTGAGCATTCCATTCCTGTTCTTTTTTCTCTCCTGATTCTTTAACCGCTGAAGCAAAATGCTCATATACTTCTGCCGGTACGTAGAAATCTTCTTCATATGTCCACGCATAAGCTTCTTTTGTTAACTTGCTTTCCTCTTTACCAAGCGGAGCTCCGTGAACACCGGATGTGCCGGCACGGTTAGGTGAACCGAAACCGATTGTCGTTTTCACTTCAATTAATGTAGGTTTCTTTTCATTTTGGCGTGCTTTTTCGATAGCTGCTGTTAATTCTTCGATGTTGTTTCCATCCTCAACATAAAGAACTTCCCAATTCATTGCTTCAAAACGCTGTTTCACGTTTTCAGAGAATGAACGGTCAAGGTCCCCATCTAGAGAGATGTCATTAGAATCGTATAATACGATCAGACGGCCAAGCTGAAGATGGCCTGCGAGTGAAGCGGCTTCAGAAGAAATACCTTCCATTAAATCACCATCACCGCAAATACTGTATGTATAATGATCGACTACGTTAAATGAATCGCGGTTGTAAGTCTCCGCTAAATGGCGTTCAGCGATAGCCATTCCGACCGCCATGGCAATTCCTTGTCCGAGCGGACCTGTTGTGGCATCCACACCGGCAGTATGCCCGAATTCTGGATGTCCAGGTGTTTTGCTGCCCCACTGGCGGAATCCCTTAAGATCTTCGATGCTAAGATCAAACCCGCTTAAATGAAGCATGCTGTATAAAAGTGCTGATCCGTGTCCAGCAGATAAAACAAAACGGTCACGGTTAAACCAGCCAGGGTTTGCCGGACTTACGTTCATAAATTTTGTCCACAGCGTGTATGCCATTGGAGCAGCCCCCATTGGCATTCCTGGGTGACCAGAATTTGCTTTTTCAATAGCGTCTATTGAGAGTGTGCGAATGGTAGCAACTGATTTCTTTTCAATTGTATCCATAAAAATCCCCTTCCTTATGTGTTGTACCCTTACATCATAAATGTCTGACGACTTTTTCTCAACTGTTTCAGCTTAAATTCGAGAGAAACTTGTTGAATTTTGTCACATAAGAGTTTTGCTCATAGTATATGCAAAAGAGGAATACGATATTTCCGTATTCCTCTCATATTAGTGAAGTTTGTTATTTCTTTGTTCTTTTTTTAGCTTTTCTGGTGTCACATCATTGCCTTCTGGATCAATAATTTTCACACTTTTCAACGTGTTTTTCATAGATGAGCGAAAACCTTTTAAGTACTCTTGACGGAGCTTTTGCTGTTCGGCTTTTTCTTCTTCTGTTATAACGCCAGCTTTGGCTTTAGCAGCAAGTTCATTAATTCTGGCAATTTTAGCGTTTGAAATCATGTTAAACTCCTTTATTGCATTTTGTCTATATAGTACTAGATCAAAAAGAGTTTTACAACCGATTCACTCGGCTGTCTCATCATTCTCTATGTACTCTTGATACCGCCGGTGGACGGTAGCTTTAGACACATCATAGCCAAACCCTCTTAGCGTTGCCGCAATTTCTGCAAACGTCAGTTTATTCGCTCTTAGGCGGACAATCTCTGAGATTGGGACCTCTATTCTATCTTTTCCGCTGTTTTCATGTTGGTTTTTCAAGTTTTTTTGCGGTTTAAAGCCATTTTTTACTGCACGCTTCATTCCCCGCTTGATTTTCATGTTGTGAATTTTGCGCTGATACTCTTCCACTATGCTGACGATCTCCAGCACCATAGAGTCAGCCTCCGATAGCTCCAGTTCACCTCTGTGAGCCGTTGTATAGACTTTCACACCTTCTCTGTAGATACAATGGAGCAGGGCAATTTTTGCATTTCCCCGACCGAGCCTAGTCTCATCCTGAACCAAAATAACATCAATACCCGAATTCTTGATCTCATCCAGCAGCTCAAATACACCGTCCCGATCCATTTCGTATCCACTGGCTTTTTCAGAAATCACTTTGACGGCTTCCATGCCGTTCTCTGCTGCAATGGCTGTTAGCTCCTCCACCTGCCGCTTTAATGAGGTTTCCTGCTGTTCTTTATTTGTGCTTACGCGGGCATATATGAGTGCTTTCATTTTTTTCTATCTTTCCTCTCTATCTTACAGTTGCTAATTCATATGCATCCTGATGTTTCTTTTTCAATGGGATCACCAGCTCGTCTCCCGGCTGGATATCAGACGTCTGAAGATGATTTTTATCAGCTACCCATTCAATAAAATCGTTTTTGTTTATCTTTTTTGTATCTGCAACCTGATCAGCAATTGACCAAAGTGTGTCGCCTTGCTGGACTTCTATTTTAGCATACTGATTAATGTCCTGACCGCTGCTTGTATATGACAGCAAAAGGATAACTGCGCTCAAAATCACTGAGAATAGACCGACAAAAATAATAGATTCTTTACTCATGCTCATAACCTCCAACAGGAATGTTTGTTCGCCTTTTTATAATTTCAGTATATACGAACAAACGTTTCTGTCAATTGTTTTTTCGAACCTATGTTTGTACTGTAAGGAAAATCATGCTATAATCTTCTTAAAATCGACGTTTTGAGGTGCAAAAAATGACGAAGCTATCAAAAAGGCAACTAGATATCCTCCGTTTTATTAAAGCAGAGGTAAAATCAAAAGGATATCCGCCTTCCGTGAGAGAAATCGGAGAGGCTGTTGGGCTTGCGTCCAGCTCAACTGTCCACGGCCATTTGGCCCGTTTGGAAACAAAAGGGCTGATTAGACGGGATCCGACAAAACCTAGAGCAATAGAAATCCTTGATGAAGAAGTAGACATTCCGCAAAGTCAGATCGTTAATGTACCCGTCATCGGGAAAGTCACGGCGGGATCTCCTATTACAGCAGTAGAAAATATTGAAGAATATTTTCCGCTTCCTGATCGTATGGTTCCTCCGGACGAGCATGTATTTATGCTGGAGATCATGGGAGACAGCATGATTGATGCTGGTATTCTCGATAAGGATTATGTCATCGTTAAACAGCAAAATACAGCGAACAACGGGGAAATTGTAGTTGCGATGACAGAAGATGATGAAGCTACGGTTAAACGTTTCTATAAAGAGGATACTCACATTCGCTTACAGCCTGAAAACCCAACGATGGAACCTATCATCTTGCAGAATGTCAGCATTCTAGGGAAAGTGATTGGCGTGTTCAGAACCGTCCATTAACCTATTGATCTATCAAATGCATGAAATAACCCCCTCTTCCTTTACGGAGAGGGGGTTTATTGTACAAAAAGCAGGCTCGCCCTGACTTTTGGGTGCGAGCCTGAATAGGAGGAAAAAGAACATCATGTTTACACCATAATTATCCACCAAACAATTGTTGAAGTCAAGAAATTTTCTTTCCTTCAGGAAACTTTTATCAGGATATTGTTGTTTAAAATATTAGACGTTATTTTCTTGAAAAATGTTTCATTCTCATAGGGCGTGGAATAGCGGGGCTTCATGTATATTTATGGAGCGCGACATTAAAATTTAATGAAAATTTAGTACACAGTAAAGTTAGTTCAACATAGTCTAAAAACACAGCTCACCTCTCCTAATCAACGTGAGCTTCAATCAAATTGTAAATACTGTACACCATAACTGCCCTTTACCCGAACACTTGTGCAGTTTTCTGAGTGTTCTTCTGCAAATATACGGTATCGGTGAAATGGATCGATAGAAACCTTATCCTGAGCACTAAAATCAAACCAGCTTCCGCTGAATTGCTTCGTGCTCAGCGTGGTATATTCTCCCGTAAGCCTCATTCGCTGAAGTTTAATCTCAACTGAGCAAGTATTGGCTCCCAAGATCGTAAACTGATAGCCTAAAATATAGTCGATCGCCGGAACATCATTAATATTGTCCAGAACAAACGATTTTGTGCTGTCATTTAAAATAAAGTCTGTTTTGTGATCAAAATCTAAAGCTGACACGTGGGTACTGCCAATGCCGAAAAAACACATCAAAACTGCTGTTAAGCCCAAGATTTTTATTTTCAATCACATCCTTTCTTTACCATATTTTAACCTTTCATAAGATTTATGTACATGTTCTGTGTAATACCAAGAGGTTGATTTCAATCATAAAAATCCATATGCTTTTTCTCCTGTTTATAATAACGAAGCCTGTCCTGAAGGGTTCCTGTATGAAATTCAAATTTGTGACCGTCTGGATCGGTAAAATAAATTGATTTTCGATCGCGTTCATCTCGTTCTCTGCCCGGCAGAATATTGACATGAAGCCTTTTTAATTTTGCTGACATTTCTTCAAACTCATGATCTTCGATAGTAAATGCAATATGGGTATAAGACGCCTTAATGTCATTTCTCGGAATGTCAGGTTCTTCATTAAGCGCAAGCCATATGCCATTTAAATCAAAATATGCTGTTGTTTTTCCCTTTACCAGAAGCTTGGCATCAAATACTTTTTGATAAAAATCAATCGATGTATATAGATGAGAAACTGAAAATAATAAATGGTTGATTCCTTTTACCTTCACAAATCATTCCCCCTTGAAAGCTGATCATCCATATGTACGACTTTTTCCCAAAAAAGTTTCAGTCAGCAAAAAATACCAGTGTAAACAACATCGGATTGTTTACAATAATGACTGTCGAACGTTCTTTATCATTTATTTACAGTCAAGGGTTTTCTTCAAAAATAACAATTTAGGTGGTTAAATGAAACATATCATTGCTCTTGCTTCAAAGGTTGCTTTCACTTTTGCCCTTTTATATGTGATATTGGACAGAGTCTATCACGCGCCCTTTTTAAGTGTGATGTTTATAGCACTTTTCCTAGGTTTTGTTTCCTATCTATCCGGTGACATGCTCGTCCTTCCGCGAACAAACAATATTACAGCTTCAATGGCTGACTTTGGACTTTCATTCGTTATTCTTTGGGTCTTTGTTTTAACCCAAACAAGAAATGATTTCCCACCGTTTGCAGCTGCTCTACTTTCCGCTGCCTGTCTTACTGTTTTTGAATACTTTTTTCATCGGTATTTGCTAAAAAATGTGCTGGATGAAACCTTTCGAAATGAACTGTCAGCCAGGGATAACACTCTGCAGTATCAAACAGAAGCCGCAGACGAGCTGTTTCCTGACGTTACGAAGGAGAAGCACGAGGAATAGGAGGCTAAACGCCTCCTTATTTTTCAGTAGCTATTATTGATAAAACGGGACAGCACTTCTGTAAAATCGTAAAACCTCTCATTTTGAGTGACAGACCTGCTTTTTAAAGAAAAAATGCCGAACAAAGATTTTCTAAAACCAGTGCTCATTTCTAACTGGATACTCAAACCTGTTTTTGATTTATTTGCGATGTTATTCGGACTTACACCTGCGTGCGGATGATCCATACCGAGCAGTACCGCAGGAAAACCGGCATTTTGCAGTCTTTTAACTAAATCTGCCGCTCTTACGCGATCTGTACCGCCGACTTCGATCTGCTGATCTTCTTCTGCATATCCGTGCAATGATATGACATATTCATGACTTCCCGTCATTTTCAGGGCCCGAGGCTCATCAAAACGCGTGCTCGTAATATGCAGCACTGAGTTTCCTGACGATTTTAAGCCTTCAAATAAATACAACGAGTACTCTTTGCTGATTTCTCTCGCTATTTCACTTGTCCCGCCCTCAATACCTCCTCCGTGAATGGCTAAAACAAGAACTGGGCTGCTTGTTTGTTTCGTGACAATGCCGTAATCAGAAGGATCTTCATTGTTTTTTAATTCCTCAAAATCCTGATATACATCTTCAGCAAATATGGAAGAAATCGGAGCAAACACCATAAAAATAAACAACAATTTTACAATTTTAAGAGTTGATGGAAAACGTTTGGCTATGTTACAATCAACATGCTTCAAGGAATGGAGCAAACGGCGGAGCAGGGATACTTTGGCCGGTTTCATCTACTCCGCCTCTAAGTCCAAATTTACAGGATGTCGGTTTCTTTGAGGCCTTAGCACGAAATTCTCGCCCTCCTTGTTAAATTTTTGTTAAATTCACAATATTATATACCATTAGCCCGGGCGCTGTTCTTCCTATTTCTGAATTTATGAAAAGTAAGTTGGCACCAACAGCCTTTTACCCAATTCCCATATCAAACAGAAAAAAATGCACCTGCCCTTCGGCCTGTGCATTTTTATTTTCGTTTCATTCTTTGTTTCATTTCTTTATTCAATTCCATAAGGTTTTTTTCAATCTTTCTTATTTTTCGCCTCTGCGGGATAGTTTTCACTTCATCATAAACAGCGATAAACCCGCTTAATGTCACTGTTGCAATGTAAAGGACACGCTGTTTGATCCTCCGGTCAGCGTGCGCATGATCACCCGCTTCTTTTTCCAGTCTTTCGGTTACGCCTTTATCAAACAGCTGATCGACATACACTTGTTTCATTCCCACTATAAATCCCGCAACCAGCCAAAGGATCAGAAAACAACCGATATAAAACATCATTAATCCTTCCTTTCCCGTCTAGATGCGGCGCAGAATTAAAATGTCGCTGATCTACTCACTAAGCAGCTGGCTGACGAATCCTCTTCTTTGTGTTAGGTTCTTCATTTGGGCGGACAATATGTAATGATGTAATGTACAGTTAGAAATTTTATTCCAAACAGCCACATGTGATGAACAGCGGTTAATTTGTCGTCCTCCATAGCTGCTATCAGAAAGGTTTTAGATAAAGGAAGCGGACAAGTTCCTGCTCTTGTTTGCAGATAAATCCCCTCATCTCCGGCTCTGCTTTTTCTCCGCCTGCTTGTCAAAACCAGTTTCTCATGATGATGATAAGGTTTTAAAATGCCTGTCATACTGCTGAATGGAAGCGGTAGAGAAATGTTCATATACCCTTCGCCATTTGAACGATACACTGAATATAGAGCGGTAAAAATGGTTTCGTTTTTTTCATTTGTTCTGATCCAGGCACGCACTTTTTCTCTTCCGTCTTTTATCGAATGAACACCCTTTATCGTACTGTACATCCTATACCAGTCAGGGTTCGTCGACAGATGTATTTGGCCGGTTCTTCTGCTGAACCATTCGTAAACCATTGCAAGCGGCCGAAACCACGTGCTCCACGCCACTTTTGCTTTTACATCATAATTTATGGTTTGTTCATAAAACGATAGAATGAACGGTGCCAGTTTTTCGGGCGAAAAATCTTTTGCTCGAAGGCTTCCCATATCATCCACGAGCCCTCTGTACTGAACGTTATTTTCAGCTTGAATGTTAGCTAAAAAGTTTGTTCCAATCCTTCTACTTCCGTAGATACGGCTGAATGTCTTTACGCTGTCTGCATCAAAAGGCTTCGGATCTACTATTCTCCATCCTATGAGAGCAGGCACTATAACAAAAAATGCGTTAACAAAACCGTGTATCCAAATCATCTGATTAATGGTCAATGTGACGTTTTGCCGAAATACACCAAATGAATAAAGCATCGAGAAAAAGATCGTTATCAGTAGAACGGCAGAAGAAAGCCGAATAAGAAATGTTCCCGTCTTGCGGTGAAAAGCTGTAGTGAACACCAAAAATGCGTGCAGATAAAGTGCCGCCATGTAGATGCCAACCGCAATGACATCAAGTGTTTTTGAATATGTGATACCAAGCGCGATCAGAAGGGGTGATAACAAAATCACCCATGTTATCCAACTGTACAACATCCGATTTTTCCTAGTAATTCTCCCGAGCAAGCCGTTAAAGATTGGGATCAGAAAGGCTGAATAATGAAAGTGGACAGCAGTCAGCAAAATGATGAGAGGGCCAAATTGCATGATCTGCAAATGTGCAGCATAAGCAAAAAACCAAAAACCTCCTCCCGCCAAATAGATAAGCCCGAACAAAACTGATGTCTCTTCGATTCTATGTATCTTTGTTTCCCAGAGGCGAAGGATCGCAAACAGAGCCATAAAAGCTGTGTATATCCACCAGATTAGCGCGAACCCTCCGATGTCTGTCACAAGAGCCAGTACCGCAAAAAAAGCGGCAGCCGGATAGCACTTTATCAACCCAGATTCTAGAGATTGAGCAGACCGAAGCTGCGATTGATGAAAGACAAAAGGAAAAATTCCCGGCACGAAAAAAAGAATGGATACCAAAACAAGTGCCTCTGCCACTGATATATGGGGTGCTTCCGCTGCAAGATATCCTATAAAGCAAAGCGCACTGATCATTCCATTTCGTTTTAGCATGATTCTCTCTCTTCTTCCTGAAACATTCCATGATAAAAGAAAAGGGTGCCGAGTATTGTATTTTGGACACGCACTTGTATGGTGAAGCAATTCTTGCTTTCGTCAAACGTTTCGCAAACAACGGATGTACCGGTCAGCCATTTTGGGAGCGCTATTCTTTTTCCTCCTATCAATAGCCATTGCTTTCCCGATGTAATCGTAAGAGAGCCGTCAGCAGATGCCTCGAACGCTAAAACAGACAGCAAAACATGAGGTTTGCCGAAGAAATCAAGTACCCTATCTTCTTTTTCGTCGTATACCATAATCGCGTCAAAGTAACGTTTTTTGCCTTTAAAGAAAAATGTACGATTCCATTCTATCCCGGTATGTTCCCGATTCATTAGACAAGCTCTATTTTGTATCGTAAAAGGGATGTCTTTGCCTCTTTCTGAAAAAAAACACCTGAAAAAAACCCCCAGCTTTAGAAGCATTCTAACCAGAAAAGTGCCTCCGCTTATTTCTGACATCGTTCCTGTCCCGCTGAATGTATGAGACTCGTCTAATTGATATCGTTTTTGCAGCTTGGGGTGCAGCAAATGATAGTTCTTGATTGTTTTTTCATAAATCGAACTCACAATGTCACTTCTTTCTCTTTCGTTTTGTGTTCCTGGCACTAGGGAGTTGCAGACTAACAATGCCGCTTGCCGCAGAAAACACACTCAACAGTATCCACAATACTATTTCGAAACCTAAAATAGCGAATCCGGCAAAGAGACAAGCCTGGACAGCATGAATGATCCATTTTCTCTTTAATGGAATCAGCCACAATATACCCAATCCTATATCCGCTGTTCCTGCCAAAATGCTTGTTTCAAAACCTGTAAAACCTTGATAAATCCAAAACAGACTGAAAAACAGACACATGAACACATAGACAATAGCAGATCGAATGAAGTATTTCGGATGTTTATTTTGCTCAATCCAAAGTCTTAAAACATCGAAGCTCCATGCAGTCGCCCAGCCGAGAAGCGGCCGAAATAATAAACGATCGATCCATCTTCCCGGCAGCCCGTAGGCTGTTTTGTATTGGTACTGTGTTAAAAACGTCAAATTCCCGTTGTCTTGCTGTATATATTTCCAGTACCCGCTGCCATGCTGAATTAGAGATAACGGATGATCAGAGCCAAAAGCCAGTGAGGAAACTCTTGCAGATGACGATTTGTCGAAAACACCGACTGTTTCTCCTGTACCCGATACCTTTAATCCAAAGCCTATCCTTGTTTCGTAAAGAAACTTCTGCTTTTCGTATGGCGGCCTATATAAATACGTGATATTTGAAAACCGGAGGTCCCATTCCCTATGCAGTGATGGGTTTTGTGTATATTCCCAAAGCTTATCCAGATCGGATCTCATTTCGATTTCTACATAAATCGGTTTCTGTTTCACAGCCCCTCCTCCCTTCAATTTGAAGCAATTCCTATATTAGCATATTGACCATTCAAAAAATCCATTTCCTTCAAAAAAAAGTATATGAATCCTAAACACGCAAAGAAAAAGAAGAGATAGTTGCCTTCTCTTCTTTTTAAGCGTCTATTTGATTCATCACTGTGTTTTAACCATTCTATAATGAGTAAGTGTGGCGTTTACGCTGTACGTGATGGCAATTTTACTGAAGGTGTTATCCCAATTATCTTTCCATAAGTCCGGATGCTCAAGCCTTAAAGATTCATCAAAACCCGCAACATCTGCTTTATATTCATGCTGGATTTTTTTAATACATTACTGACTATTTTCTTTCCTTCGTTTTCAGTATTTGTTTCCATATGTTTTAAAAACTGAGTGTCCACCGCCTCATTTGTATTCCAGTTTCATAGGATTATTTTTCCCGTGTTCGTCTTTTTTCCCAATAAAAAAAGCATGATGAACGTCTTCATCACGCTTTAAAGAAGTCAAATGTAAAGATGGTTCAGAAGAAAGCCGCCAATTACACCGGTGACGACAATCACCCAAGGAGGCAGCTTCCAATAAGCAAGCATACTAAACAATAAAGCCGCCAACGCAAAATCAATCGGATTCAAAATCGCACTTGTCCAAATCGGAAAATAAAAAGCTGAAATTAAAATTCCGACTACCGCTGCATTCACTCCTACAAGAGCTCCCTTTAGGTTGGAATTCCTCCGCAAAACCTCCCAATAGGGCAACGCACCTAAAATCAGCAAAAACGCAGGCAAGAATATGGCAATAGCAGCTAACATTCCGCCCTGCCAGCCGCCCATGACTGCACCTAGATAGGCAGCAAAAGTAAATAAAGGCCCCGGCACAGCTTGTGCTGCACCATATCCTGCTAAAAATGCTTCTTTGCTGATCATTCCAGCTGGTACAAATTCCTGTTCCAGTAACGGCAATACAACATGTCCCCCGCCAAAAACCAAGGAACCTGCCCTGTAAAAACTGTCAAACATAGAAAGCCAGCGCAAATCTGAAGTTTCTCGCAGAACAGGCAAAAGAACAAGCAATCCGAAGAATAATGAAAGACACACAGTCCCAAATGTCTTAGAAATAGGAAAATGGAATGCTGATTCCTTTTTGTCGATAGACTCTTTAAACAACAGAAAACCAATCGCTGCTGATATGATTATAATACCTGCCTGGGTAAACGCAGTTTGCCATAAAAGCGAAACAACCAATGCAAACAAAGCAATCGTTTTTCGCTTAACATCAGGTGCCAGTTTTTGAGCCATTCCTGTTATAGCATGTGCAACAACTGCAACCGCCACGATTTTCAAACCATGAATCCAGCCGGCTTGCTCTATATCGGTACTTTTTAATAAAAGTGCAAATATGATTAGTGCCAATACAGAGGGCAGTGTAAAGCCGAGAAATGAAACGATACCGCCAAGTAACCCGCCACGCATAACTCCAATCCCAATCCCAACTTGACTGCTCGCCGGTCCAGGCAAAAATTGGCACAAAGCAACCAAATCAGCATAGCTTTTTTCATCCAGCCATTTTCTTTTGCGAATATATTCTTCATAAAAGTAGCCCAGATGAGCAATGGGACCTCCGAATGATGTAAACCCAAGTCTTGTTGAAACAATTAATATTTCTATCTGAGTTTTAAAGCTGTAACGCTTATGTTTGTGCATTGCTCCCTCCCATGTTCTCAGCATTTAAAAAAGCTGAAATACTCCACTTAAGTATAAAAAAATGAAACATGTTTGCAAGCGCTTATTTAAAATGATAACAAAACTTAACTTTATTATATTAAAAAGGCTCACATGAGCGGTTAGGAATAGATTAAAATTCAAGCTTGAAGCTTTCTTCCTGATCTGACACTTCCACAGGTATTCCCATTATCGTTTTCGGTTTGGGAACGTAAACAAAACGCATCTCTTTCTCTAGTTGCTGAAACGTTTTTTCACTGACTATAATTCTAGCCGGCTTTCCCGGACTGTTATCAATGGCTGCTTTAATGTTTCCAAGCATAAAAAAACCTCCTGTTTTAAATTAAACCTGAGATATGACCATAAACAAATTGATGATAGCTAAAACTCCTGAAACATAGGCTATACGTTTGTTTCTCCTCCAGAAAAACAGCACATTGGCTAATAAAACAAAACTGATGAAGGCATCAAATCCACACAAAACAATTTGGCTGGACAGAATTTTCGGTTCAAAAATAACAATTGCAACTGCACAAACAACCATGAATGAAAAGACGAAAAGATACACTTTCCACTCTCTCACTGTATTTTCTTTCTCGTACATGAAAAGCACTCTCCTTAAACAGACCCAACTGATGGGACTGATACAGTGTTCATCAACCAAGCCATGGCATGATCTTATTAGTTATTATATGATGTAATCAAAAAAACATCATATGTAAGAATACGAAATTGATCAAAATCGCGATAATAACGAAAAACATTATCCTAGAGGCACCTATTCAGAAAGTCTGGGAAACAGTTCCACTTCAGAAGGCATCGCTAAGTGGTTTATGTCCAATGACTTTCAGCTGAAAGACAGACAAGAATTACAATCAACGGTTGTCTCCTTGTAAATTTTTCACTGTCCAAGTTCCCACTAAACTTTCATTTAAGTGGGATATAGATTGATGGGTCGTACTTTTCAATTAAACGACTTGGGAGAAAAACGAGGTTTACCCTTATTCACAGCGGCTGGTAGGAGCCAAATAAAGTGATTGGCAAAGCAAACGAAAAAAGCTCCGTCCGCGATAAGATGGATGGAGGCTGAATCGGCATTTAAATGAACAGCTTCATAAGACTGTCGAAGAATACAAAAGAGATAGGTTTCTCTCTCTTTGTTTTCAAAGATTATACTTCCCAGTTTGAGTTCGTCAATCATAAAACGTAACTGTTTTAGATTTACCAGAGTATTCGGTAACAAAGAACTCTGCCCTGTTATTGCTCCCATCTACAAATTTTCCAATACTGCTAAAAGTGTGGCATTCTCCAGGTGAAAAATAGTTTGCTCCTACATAATCATCAGGATTGTCACCGGCATCATCCTCATATAAGTGCAGCGAGACAGAAAAAGGATTGCTTCCTGAAAGGCAGACTCTAAAATCTCCTCCGTTCGAATATACTGTAGAACTTGAATAGGTATATGTGTAAGCCCCCAGCTTATCCCACTCCCCAGCCCCAGCAGTTCCCATTTGTTCTGCTTGTGCCGTTAATGGACAAATTGCAGCGAATCCTAAAATAAACAGAAATCCAATTACGTTAATAAATCGCATCATCCAGATTTCTCCTCTCTTTCTTCCAAAACATCACCATCACAGTACTATACGTATCATTTCTTTGAATCTGATTTGCCACCCAGTATAGCCGATAAGATCCTTATACCCCCGTGCCCAGCCATAGATACTGGCCAGCGTCACCAACATTTGATCCAGACCATCCTCCGCTTTTTTTTGCAAATGGCATTGGACATTATATTCGGCTGCAGCCATTTTATGAATCATCAACTCTTGTGATATCATTGCACCAACTGCTGGCTTTTAAAATGTTCAAAATAAAAAATACGCGTTATTTTATTTGTAAACTTTTTCGTGTTTGGTTCTGATAAATGCCGCTTGACCGTTATGCAGGAAGAGCCTTATCAACAAGCGACCATCGGACAGACTAAAGATGTATGAAAAAGTGATTCAGAAAACAAGGAAGAATAACAATATAAGATAAATAATTTAGGCCGATGAATAATCGGCTTTTTATGTTGATTTGTTTTTGTGTTATCTGCCTCTTTTTCTATGATTTGGATAGCCCTTTTTTTATTCTATGATTCTAACTGTCCAAGCCGCACAATCAATTCGCCATATAATAAAGCGTATCAACAATAAAGGAGGAGTAAATATGGGTTATTACAAAAAATATAAAGAAGAGTATTATACTGTAAAAAAAACGTATTATAAGAAGTATTACGGATATGACAAAAAATACGATGATCATGATGATAAAAAATATTATGACTGTGATAAAAAATATTGTGACTGTGATAAAAAACATTATGATCACGACAAAAAAGACTATGATTATGTAGTAGAGTATAAAAAGCATAAGAAACATTACTAAAAACTCCCTTAACATCTCCTCGATTCTCTTTTTACCCGGCTAATGCCGGGTTTTTTTGTTGTTTGATCTACTATATAATCTGAAGTTTCTAATGACTGAATAAAATTACAATGAATATTTAGTACATAGTTTAATTAGTTTGTATAAGCGGAACTGGTTCTTCTTCCAAGTATTGCAGTTTTAAAGAAACTTTTGTAAACTCTTTATGGGCCATACTTAAAAGGAGAGATTCTTTGTCTAAAAATATAGTATTTTATCTCATAGTACTTTGTTTAATTATATCAATTACCATGAAAAATTTTGATGTTATACAAATAATTTCTAATGTTAGCTTTTTTGTTTTCGTTTTGCTGTATGCTAAAGAGGAATTGAAAACATATACACGCAAATCGTTGGTGATCCTCAGCATTTGTTTTCTTTTCTTAGTCGGTATCTGTACTTTTATGATTTTACAAGGGCAAGCATTTATTAAAGATCATCCCCTCATTACCGGCTGGGAAACAATAGCCAACATTCTTTTGATTATCGTTTCTATAAGCATTTGTGTTTTTATTTTGAGAAAGATCTCAGATCGGTTACCCTAGTGAGCTCTTCCTATCATCTAGTAAGTGTATATAGTTTTTCATATTTGACCCATAAACCATCTAACATGAAACTTATTGGTAAAATGAAGTATTTTGCGAAGGGAGAATTTTAATGAAAAAATATTGATTGCAGGTGCAGTAGGAACAGCAGTTCTTTTCAGAACATTTTTAGCGGGTATTCCTGGCTTGCCCGCGGCAGACACTCAGGTCGCAAAAGCAGCCACCCAGCTGCCTAAAGGTATTGGCGGCCGCGCCTACCTGAACAGTACAGGCACTGTTTTTACAGCTAAAATCAAGCTTTCCGACACCGTAAAACATGAGGACTCGTTCTCTACACCTTATATTTATTCAGGCTTTAGGGCAACAAGCGGAACTGAGGCAGACATCGGGCTTCAGTACAGCAAACAATCATGAAGGCTGGGGCCAAAAATGAAGAAACGTACATCGAAGGCAATGACAAATTTAATTTTATTAGGATTACTTACTTTCAAAATCCAATGAACAATAAAGAGGCAGCATTAAACTGCTACCTCAAATAAAAGCTTGTCCCCATGCTTATAGTTGAATAACTTGAAATCATCAATGGTAAAGTCATAAAAATCTTTGACTTCAGGATTGATCCATAATTCAGGTGCTTCAAACTGCTCTCTTTCCATTTGGATTTTCAAATTGTCTATATGCCGTGTGTACACATGGCAATCCCCAATGTTAAAGATATATTCACCAAGCTCATAACCAGTGACTTGAGCAATCATGCGCTGCAAAACATTGTATTGGAATACATTGAATGGATTCCCCAACGCCATGTCATTGCTCCGTGCTCTTACCTCGAGGTGGAGCTTGCCTTGCTTAACATACCATTGAGTTTCGTATACGCATGGCGTTAAGGCCATTGAATCTAATTCATCTGGATTCCATAGCATTGTAATGTGTCTGCGTGAAGATGGGTTGTTCTTCAATTGATGAAGAAGATAATCAACCTGATCCACCTTTTCTCCATTTAGATTTCTGTTTTTCTTGCCCAACTGAAATCCATAAGCATTGCCGATAGTGCCGTCTTCTTGTTTCCACTGATCCCAAATTTGTACACCCATCTTGTTTAATTCAGTAACATCATTAGATTTTAGCTGCCAAATCCAAAGCAACTCTTTAATGGCTGTTTTCCAGGCAACCTTTTTTGTCGTTAAAATAGGAACTTCTGAGTTGTCGAATCTCATTTGTTTACTAATCACGCTTAGTGTATGAGCCGGTGTTCCATCAGAGTCCCACTTGGTTCTTACATGAAATTCTTCATCTGAGATCCCATTATTCATAATATCCTTTATGATGGAATTGTATTGTTTATCGAATTGAGTCATGACTATTCATATCCTTCTTTCATTTTCAGTTACTTGGCATAATTTATTACGAAAACAATATTAACGCAAATACGAAGCACGTGCAGATAAATGAGATTCTTATTCCAATCACGTGTGAAGAGGGAGGAGTCAGCCCCCTCTTTTACACCTGTATTTCTTCATAACATAGTCTCATAGTTACCCGCAAGTTTGATGCATACAACGTTTATAATAAAGAAATCACTAGATATTGAGGCACATGAACATTAAATAGGGAGGTGTTGGTGTATACCAAATTGGATATTGTCTAAACACATTACATCCACTCGCTCCCTCTGGTTTAATGCATTTTATTTTACCTATATCAATTGTCATTTGTCTATGTGCAATTGGGCTTTCTTTCAAACAAATCCCCTCTCCTTTCATTCATTTGATCATCGACACTTTATTTCGATATTTGGCAGAAATTCATTCTCCTTCTTTCATCCATTTCTGACCGTTGTTGACGTCTTACTTTAAGTCTTTCAAAAAGCAGCGTCAGAAATCACATCATAGAGTGCTTGAATCTTAACCAAGACGTTCAAATATTATTCAATTAGAGAAAGTCTCTCTTTACGTATATTAATCTTCTCCATACACTTTATTATTTTACAGGAATTACGTCCTTTCTCCCTCTCTTATTTTGATAAGCAGTTATCCGTTTTGTTTTCAGAAAGTTTTTAAAGCCTCTTTTTACTATTTTTTGTCCATTTGACCATACCATATCATTTAAACTTCATAAATTAATATTGAATAACATAAAAGGAGGAATTTAATTGGGTTATTATAAAAAATATAAAGAAGAGTATTACACTTTGAAAAAAACGTATTACAAAAAGTATAACGACCATGATAAAAAGCATTGTGATTGCGACAAAAAGTTTCATGATGATGATAAAAAACATCGTGATTGCTACAAAAAGTTTCATGACGATGATAAAAAACATCGTGATTGCGACAAAAAGTATTACAATGACGATGATCATTATTATGATTTTGTCAAATCGTATAGAAAACATTACTAAATATCTTAAATCTCTATTTATTGCCCCGGTGACATACCGGGGGTTTTTTTATAATATCTGTCGACGTACTCTAATTTTTTGTGAAGTCTCGTGTCTCATTTCGTCAATATTTGAAATTGTGTTATGGCTGCTGTAAATTCAATTATTAATGAACACATGTCATTTATCTTGGATTGTAATTAGTGTCATTACTAATGTTTATTTTATCGACTCCTCAATCCTAAATGTGGTAAAATAAATAAAAATATGAAAAATGTAGATATAAGAAAAAGGAGCATTGATATGTATATTAGTATTATAATTTTAGCATCCATGCTTTTATGGGGTGCGGTTATTCATGAACTAAATAAACCTTCAAAAAAGCAAAGCACCCGAAAAATTGTTTCTTTGACATCTTTAGGATCTTTATCTACTTTAGTCATTACTATTTTACTATTTCAAAGCTTCCCTTTTTAAAGTTTGTTTAAAATGAGATGCTTCGTATTAAATATTCATTTTATACATATCATTATATGTACCTTGGCTGAAACCTCCATTGTTCAGATCACAGCATGAAAACAGCCAAGGTTTTTAAATTTGCTTACATTGTTCCCGTTGAACCGTGTCCGCCTCTATCTTCATTCCCTAAACGCTCAACTTCAATTAATTCAACTGCCGGCATCTTTTTCATGATTCTGAACTGGCAGATCCGCTCCCCTTTCTTAATCTCTGTGTCACGTAACGCATAAGCAGGAAAGAACCAAAAATCGTTGTCTCCCTTGTACGACTCATCGATAACACCCATTGAGTTTGTTTGAATAACGTTAAAGTTCTTATAAGTACTTGAACGAGGAACAACATGTGCTTCGTAACCTTCAGGCAATTCCATAGCTACACCTAATGGGACAAGCTTAAATTCACCTTTTTTTATTGCTATATCTTCAGCTGCCCGAAGATCAATCCAGTCTCCTTGCTCAATTTTGCTGATTCTTTTTTGTGTTTCATCTAGATATTTGATTTTAATTTGTATTGTCATATGTATTACTCCTTATCATTTTTTGCATGATCATACGGTAAGACCTGTTCTTGTGTCGTTTTCATCAGTTATAAATTGAACTTCTTCAAAATCATTCTTTAAAGCATTGAAGTAAAGTTTTTCAATGGCATTTTTGTTTTTACATTATATCGAAACATAGCTATTATCTGCAATCAAAAGGACAAGTTCGCAATCACGGCTAATAAACTCTTCATATGTCTGGACTTTTATTAACCGTCTTTCCAGTTCAACGAAAATGGTATAGTACTGATTTGTTTTATATAATTAGCTATATCTAACGGCTGCAGTATTCTCCATAGATAATTTCCATATTCATTCGGTATCTGAAAACTAACTCCCCTTTTCATATTTACTCCTCACTTAAACAATTTTCTGAACCGATTGATTCCAATCTTCTTTCACATTTTCTCAGCCCTTCCCATTTAAAAAGTTCTTCTAACGTTCAGTTAGGCGTTCCTCAATTCTTTATCAAGAAGAGTTAGCCCAGCCAGTACCTTCAGTTTCACGTTTGGAAGCAGTTATTTCGGTATCGATGAAGCCTTCTCGTGTATCATAGATTTGCTGTTGAATGAATTCAAATGGAGTTGAATAAGATAAGATCGAAACTATCCAACAATTAACATTTATTTTGCGGTTAAATGCGTTTTTTATTATTCCATAAGAAGGAAGGAAGCGTTAATGACAAAGCTTTGCCGAGAAGTTTGGATTGAAGTCAATCTTGATGCCATAAAAAAAAATTTACGAGCGATTCGCCGTCATATTCCAGATAAGAGCAAAATTATGGCTGTCGTAAAAGCAAACGGTTATGGTCATGGGTCTGTAGAAGTGGCGCGCCATGCACTGGAACATGGGGCGAGTGAGCTCGCTGTTGCCAGCGTGGAGGAAGGAATCGTTTTACGAAAAGCGGGGATTACAGCACCTATCCTTGTGCTTGGATTTACCTCCCTTAGTTGTGTGGAAAAGTCAGCAGCTTGGAATATAACATTATCAGCATTCCAGGTTGATTGGATTAAAGAAGCTAACGAGATATTGGAAAAAGAAGCGAGTACTGACCGGCTGGCTATTCATATTAACGTGGATACTGGAATGGGACGATTAGGTGTACGCACAAAGGAAGAACTTTTAGCAGTAGTGAAGGCACTAAAGGCAAGCAAATCTCTCAGATGGACAGGGATATTTACACATTTTTCTACAGCTGATGAAGCTGACAACACACTAACCAAGCTGCAACACGATAAATTTATTAGATTTCTCAGCTTTTTAAAGAACCAGGGCATTGAACTGCCCACCGTGCACATGAGCAACACGGCTGCAGCTATTGCTTTTCCTGAATTTAGTGCTGATATGATTCGTTTAGGTATCGGCTTATATGGGTTATATCCTTCAACCTATATCAAACAACTAAACGTCGTGAAGCTTGCTCCTGCATTAAGTTTAAAAGCGCGTATCGCTTATGTGAAAACCATGCGGACAGAACCCCGAACCATCAGCTATGGCGCGACATACATCGCAGAACCCGACGAATTCATTGCCACCCTTCCGATCGGATATGCTGACGGTTATTCCCGTGCACTTTCAAATCGCGGGTTTGTTCTTCATCGCGGAAAACGAGTCCCGGTGGCGGGAAGAGTGACGATGGATATGATCATGGTGAGTTTAGGCGAGAGCGGTGAAGGTAAACAAGGAGAGGAAGTCGTGATTTACGGCCAGCAAAAGGGAGCAGAGATTTCTGTTGATGAAGTTGCTGAAATGCTTAATACGATTAACTATGAAGTGGTGTCTACATTAAGCCGCCGCATCCCTCGTTTTTATATAAGAGATGGTGAGATTTTCAAGGTATCAACTCCAGTATTATACGTGTAGGTTTGCACTTGCGTTTATGCCTTTTATGCTGAAGCAAGCTTCCTCTACCGGAGGGATTTTACTTTTCTGAAACCAAACAAAAAATCCCTCCTATAGGCAGAGAGATTTCATGCGTCAGTTTCATGATTGTATTATAAATCATGATACCTCAATAGCTGATTTTTCGGGGGTATCTTTATCATGTTGAGAACGGAAATGCTCTTCAAGTTCTTCAAGTGTACGCCCCTTTGTTTCCGGCATGAATTTGAAACAAAACCGAGTGCCAATATACCCAACGCCACGATATAAAGAATGTAAAAGACAAACCTACAGATGAAGTTTGTCTTCATTGTGTGTACAATGGTTGTTTTTTTTTTGATGAGGGTATGGTATTTATGATGAATTGAATAATTTATTAAACTAGTTTCTATTTTCTTTGTCAATTAAGCTTCTTAAGAATGGACAATTAGGTAGTTCAGTGTCACTATCTCTTAGAAAATACTGTTTCCATTCGTGATTATCTACATTCCCGTAACTGTTTAAAGCAGGATGAATGGGAATAGTATCATATTGATTAATTCTTTTTCTTACTTGTTCTTTAATCTTTTTAGCGTATTTTTCGTTCTTATTAAATTCTTGAAGAACCCAACGTGGGGTAATGGCCATCATCATATAAGGAAAATGCCTACTCTTTCTCTCTTCATGCTTTGGGGTGGCACAATACATAAAATACTGCTCCCCATGAAAACAATATTCCCATTCATGTTCTGATGGATTCTGGGGAATATGAATGGGCCAATCCTTCTCATCTAGGTCATGCAATTTGTTAAGTTGCTCCCAAAACAATAATTCAAAATCCTCTACGCTGCTTTTATTAATAAGATCTTGAGGCGTGTCAAAGAATACAATCAACGTTGTATACTTCCCGTAATCCCTACAGTTTATCGTGAACTCTTTTAGTAAATTGGCTAGTTCTAGGGATGTTTGGTCATATTGAGGTTGCCCTACAAATCCATACCTGAGATGCCCAAGTGAGAAAGATTGAGTAGCTGGAATACATGGAAAAAGATGCTCTTTATCTTTCATTTTGTTACTAAAAGCATTCAGTGCATCCTTTTGCCAAGGTAAAAGACATGCTTGGGCAGCTGCTTCAATTCCTTTCATTAAGTTTGTCATACGATAGCCTCCTTACATCATTAGACTATCGCAAAAGTGTTGTATAGGTGTTTGTCCTGTTAATAATTAGGCACTGTTCCACAACACTTTTATGGTTGAAAGATTTCCACTTTACATGTAAGAAGGAGATCATATTTTACGATTTATGTCCACCAGTCAGCCCTGCTCTGTGAAGTGCAGTTCCTGCAGGTGTATAAGAAACGGCTCTCAGAATCGCTTTCGACCCATATTTACTCCTAATCCCATCCATTACAAATCCGAGTTTCCTTCTCTTTTCATTATCCACTTCAAATAAACTCAACTGCTGATTAACATCATCCTCAATATTTGATAACGTAACTGAGATACTTCTCACTGTTTTACCCGAGTAAAACTTATGAAAGAGCATCAAGCAGCATCTATAAATGTCCATGGTAATATTTGTGGGAAGATCAATTGTTTTGGATCGATGAAATCCACCACCAAGCTCATCTTTACTGTATCCAATTCCGAGGCTAATTGTTCGACCAACTTTGTTGTGTGTACGTGCCCTTCTTGCGACTTCCTCGCAAATCTCCAGAAGAACAGCCTTAATCTCTTCTCTCCTTGTGTAATCCCTCAGTAAAATCTGACTCTTACCGAAACTAATCTGTCCTTGCATTAGTGGAGCTCCAATTTCTGATAAATCAATTCCATGGGCATGATAGTACAACTGGTTTCCCATTATGCCGAACTTCTTCTCAAGCAACGCTAAGGGGTACTTAGCTAACTGACCTACAGTTGATATTCCCATCCGATTTAGGTTTCTTTCCATCCTCCCTCCTATCCCCCACATTTTAGACAAAGGGCGAACCTTCCAGAGTTTATTTGGCACATCTTCATATCTCCAACGTGCAATCCCACTCTTCGTTTTCTTACTCTCCAGGTCAAGCGCAAGCTTACTGAGTAACATATTATCTCCAATACCTACTGTGCACATTAGGCCAAATTCTCTCCACATGCTGCTTTGGATGGCTTTGGCCATTTCTTCAGGATTTTCTTTTCCTGCATCTAAAAAAGATTCATCAATTGAATACGTATGGACACATTTTTCAGGAACAAATCTGTAAAACAGTTTTGTAATCTCAGTTGAAACTCTGATGAAAAGCTTCATTTGCGGATTTACAATGTGTATTCTTGGATCTTCAGGTATCTCAAATAGTCTCGACCCTGTTTTGATTCCAAAATCTTTTTTAAGTGCAGGAGATGCAGCTAACACTACACTTCCCTGTCTCTCCGTGTTTCCTACAACAGCAAGATAGCATGTTAAAGGGTTAAGCCCCTTTGTTACAGCCGATACAGAAGCATAAAAGGATTTCATATCGACACAAAGTATATTCTTACGTGGAAATTGTGAGTAATCAATCATTGTATGTAACTCCTATGATGTCTTTCATGTTGATATAAACTGTATTGTCGTTCTGGTCTTTTACGTGTAGCTTTTGTTGCTCAAAATTAATGTAATGCACTCTGCCGGCGACAATTTCAACAAAACCATCGTTGAAAAGCTTGAATTGCAGCTCTTTATAAAATTCCAATGCCTCAGAGACGAGAAGCTCCATCTCTTCAATTTGTTGGTCATCTAAGGACGGCTTTTCAATTTTTGATACATCAATTAAATCTTGTTTAAGCTGGGTTAAATGTTCCGGAAGCATCATTGATGTCCATTTGATTGTTCCTCGATCTCTAAGCAAATTGGCTCACTCCCTTATTGATCTAATATTAACAGAACAAACGTTCTTTATTCAATAACAATAGGAACAAAGGTTCGATGTAAATGTTGGTAATGCCATTCCATATCCTAGAATGACCCTTACTTAACAAATACACCTCTAACAATTCGAAGACACAAAAAAACAAGGGCATCAAAACCCTTGTTATTATTGTTGCGGCCGAGAGGGCTTGAACTCTCGTTATTCACCCACTAGGCCATCAACATTTAATTGTGTATCATAAAATGAAAGAATTAAGAAATAGGTACTATTCGATACCTATTTTTTATATTTATTTTAAACGTCTAGTGAATTTCGGCAGACCAAATATAATTGCTATGATACCGCAGATCCCGATTATAACAGGATAGAAAGAATAATGCACGATACTGACAGGCGATATTTTTCCAAACTTCCCTGCCGATAACATCTGCGCGCCATAAGGTATTAAGCCTTGAATTACGCAGGAAAAGATATCTAAAATACTTGCTGATTTTCTATTGTCGATTTTAAATTCATCAGAGATATTTTTCGCAATTGGCCCGGCTGCAATAATAGCAATTGTATTATTGGCAGTAGCTAGGTTTGTAACGCTGACCAATCCGGCAATACCAGCCTCAGCGCCTTTTCTCGAATGGATTCTTTTAGAAATGAATCCCATTAAAAAGTCAATCCCTCCGTTTTGTTTCATGACGCCGACCATTCCGCCAATTAACATTGAAAGAATGATAAGATCAGACATTCCTGCAATCCCATCCGTAATTGCTTTAAAATAAGATGCAAGCGTCAAGCTTCCGCTTGCAAACCCTATAATTCCTGTTAAGATCAATCCGCAGAAAATGACAGCCACCACATTAAAACCAATTAACGCAAAGACTAACACGGCAACATAAGGAAGTACTTTAAACCAGCTGTAAGATTCAGCTCCGGTATGTCCTACGTGTCCTGTCGGTATAAAAAATAATAAAATGACAGTTATGATAGCAGCAGGCAAAACGATCAAAAAATTTGTTTTAAATTTATCAATCATTTGTGTTTTTTGTGACCGTACTGCCGCGATGGTAGTGTCCGAAATAAAAGAAAGATTATCTCCAAACATAGCTCCGCCCACAACAGCTGCTATAGCTATTGCAGCGGACAAGCCAATTTCTCCGCTCAAACTGGCGCTAATTGGAGTAACTGCCGCAATCGTGCCCATTGATGTTCCCATCGAAACAGAAATAAAACCAGAAATGATAAAAAGCCCTGGCAGCATAAACTGCTGCGGAATAAAACTCAAAGCAAGGTTGACGGTTGAGTGTACAGCTCCCATCGCCTCAGCCGCAGAAGCAAAAGCACCTGCTAATACAAAAATGATAACCATAATAATAATGTCAGATTGTCCTGCACCGGAAGCAAACCATTCTATTTTCTGATTGAGCGATTGCTTTTGGTTTAATAAAAGCGCAAAAGCTGATGCTATAATTGCTGCAATCAATATTGGCAATTTATAGAAATCTCCAGTTATTACACCAGAGCCGACAAAAAGGCCTACAAATAAAAATAGTGGAAATAGCGCCCAAGGATTTCCATTTTGTTTCATCTAAGCAGCCACCTCTAATTTCAGTATCAAAGTCGTCTAAACAACATTCCATACTTTAAAAGGCTACAGTAAAAAAGTCAAGCAGAAAATAGTATAGTCATTATTGCATCAATAACAGAGAAGAAAGAAAAATTTTTTTAAGGAGAGGAATAAACACTCTCATCAACAGGTTATGGGGAGGTTCCATATTCAACTAAAAACTGTTTTTTGATGAGATGCGAATTTCCTTATTAAACATTAGGGAAGCTGTCAACATGACACGATACTGGACATAAAAGCTAATTTTGCATTTATCAAAAATAAAAAAAGGAAAGGAATCATACTCTAAACAAGACAGTGAAATTTCAGAAAGCTGAGAAGCATTTACTAGAGAATAACTTTTAAATTACTAAGTTCTCATTCTATTAATCAAATCAAAAAATCCCCTGACACCATAGTGCCAAGGGATTGAGAGATTAATATTGAGACATATACTGTTCGCGCTCCCAAGGATGTACTTGCGTGCGGATTATAACCTAGGCAATATATCAATGTCATAGTGCATGCTAAACGTTGAATTAAAAAGGTTCTCTTATTTCTCTTCGAATAAGAAATCATCAAGTATATTATAATTGTGGGTGTTTTGTGGGTGTCTTTGTGGGTGCCCACATCTATTCATTTTTAGATTTTTATTGTAATCTAAAGATATACATATAAAGGAATAACACCTTAAAGACTTAGTGGAGGTTTTTTTAAGGGGAATTAAAAACGAGTTTTATACGGTTCAGTGGCGCTTTCAGTCGGAGTTACAACATTCTCTTCAAATTCACTATCAGGAACACTTTCGTCTTCAATGATTTCTTCTTGCGCTACGTCCTCTAATAAATCCTCATCTTCATAGACTGGAGCATCTGCTAAATTAGCTAATACGAATCTTCCGAAACATCAGAGTAATCTTCGTATGTATCCTCTTCGTAGTTAAAGTCATCCTCATACTCTTCATACTCGGAATCAACTGGATTTCCATCTGATCCTTGAACTTCTGTTCCAGGTTGAACCGGTTGCTCAATTGACTGGGCTTCAGCAAAGTTGGGTAATACAAAAGTTAGCAGCAGAAGCAAACTCAAAACGACACTCAAAATCTTCTGATAGCTTTTCATTAATTCCCTCTTTTCTTTAGAATTTTTAACACATTTCCATTCTAGTATATGATGTTAAAAATAAAAAAATAGGAAAATGATAATTATTTTACAAGAAGTCTTTGAGTTGATCTAATATAATCTCAGTATCTTCATTTTTGGACTTTCCTAACTCATTAACAGCTTCTTGTACGACAGCTCTTAGATTATTAGATTTTATTTGATGTGAATATGAAGAAACAATTGACATCAACACGTCAGCCAATTCAAAAGCCATGTCACCTTGTGCTCCTATAGAATTATCTTTAATAATGTTCAGCAACCACTTTAGGTCTTCAACACTTTGGATTGGAAAAAGAGAAATCCTATGAATCTCCATAGGGTTCTTATTAGCCAGGATTTTTTCAATACCTTCCTTCTTAATAGCTTCTGGATCATTTGGATCAATACTTGGAATTTCATCACAATCTAAATTTTCGTCTTCTTGAACTTCTTCGTATTCGTGTGTATAGAGTTTAGATAAGAATTCATCAAATGAATCTGCAATCTTAAAATTATTATTTAATTCAATATCAAAGTAATGAACAGGTGGATTTTCATTAGTTAGACGATAATCTAAGGCGACCCAATTATGTCCATCCCCCTGTATTAACAATAATCTTTGTGGTAGCCCCCACTCTTTTATTAGATATTCACTCTCTAAGATCCCTAGATCCTTTCCTATACCTCTAATATGATCAACTTCAATATGGTCGTCTGCCCAAGATGTTTCCCGATCTGTTGGGAACGCATTAAAACTAATCAATCCACCATTTTGTTGGACAACCAATTTTTTATATTGTTCAGGCAACGTTAAGTTTAACTCTTGTTCAACATTCTTTATTTCATCTTCACTAATGTCTTTTAACCTAAAAGGATCATATTCACTGCTCTCCCAAAACTCACTCATTGTATTACCTCCTAAGGCTATGTAATGATTCTCCAAGACTATACGCTTTTAAATTCGGAAAGTTTCATCAAAGTTGTGATGGAAAATAAAACAGGCGGTGATGTTTTTCACTTGAGGCTTATCTTAGAAGAAAAGCCAGAGAGTATGTGAGGGGACCCTCTGGCCTATGGTTGATACACCCACTATGATACATCTACAGGATACTTTATATTTGTAATGTATTCAAGCAGCTTCAGCTTTGAATAAAATGGGAATTTTATTTAGAGTCAAAAGGAAAAATCCATTCCAAAAAAATGACAGAGACTCACTTGTCTGAATTTTTGATTATCCCTCGAAAGACTAAGTGCTAAATGGGATATGTTACAAACGAAAGGTGGAATAATATGGCTAGTTTCAGAAAAAGAGGAACTACATGGCAATACAGAATAAAACATAAAGACCCTTTAACACAAGAGCAAATTGAAGTCTCCAAAAGTGGATTTAAAACAAAAAAAGAGGCACAGTTAGCTGCAAGAAAAGAAGAACAAAGATTGATAGGTGATTTAGAAATTAACGGAGGAGAAACCCTTTTAAAGCATTATCTTAAAGATTGGCTCGCTCAATATAAACAAGGAAATGTTAGAAAAAACACTTACATTCTCTACGAACGAAATGTTAATACAAAAATTCTTCCCTATTTTCAGGACATTAAACTAAAAGATATTAAACCCTTACGTTATCAAAAATTCATTAATTATTTAGCAGACCAAGGGTACAGCAAAAGAACAATTGAAATCATTCACGGGACAATGTTCAACGCTTTAGCTACTGCAGTAAAACCTCTTAAAAAAATTGAAGAAAACCCATGTGAAGGGGTAACAATTCCTAGAGCTAAAGCTAAGAAAAAAGAAAAGTTAGAATACATTAAGTCAGATGATATTCCCCTCTTCCTTAAAGTTGCAAGACAAGATACTTATTTGTACTATATCTTCTTTAAAACTCTACTTGAAACAGGTATGCGTAAAGGAGAAGCAGCTGCTTTACAAAGAAAGGATATTGATCTAAAAAATAACTTCATCAACATTAACAAATCTTTAGACTTCCAGGTTAAAGAAGGAGAAGAAATATTCGGGGAAACAAAAACATATGAACCCGAAAGAAGAATTAAAATCAGCAATTCATTAGCAAAAGAATTTGCAGCACACATGAACTACTTAAATGATAATAGAATAGTTTTTAATGAGATTTACGAACATGAAATAGATCTAGTATTTTGCAGACAGGATGGAAAACCTTTGCCAAAGTCTACCCTCTTCAATGCACTCAATCGCATTCTGAAGAAAGCTGGATTAGAAAAAATGCCAATTCATGGTTTAAGACATACTCATGCTGTCCTTCTTCTAGAATCAGGTGCAAGTATGAAGTTTGTTCAAGAAAGACTCGGACATAAAAATATAACCATCACATCAGACGTATACTCTCATATATCTGAGAAGCTTGAAAATACATCAGTGGATGGTGGGACTGACCCCCGTTTTTG
>NZ_JALAYA010000056.1:0-30204 GCF_026796395.1 Bacillus sp. T17B1 | reverse complement strand
TAAACCCAGCTGCAGTTCCATCCGGATAGGATAGAAGGAATTTAATATCCTTTTTGGTGTAGCCGGTTATGAGAACTTCAGTGTAATCATAATTGATCACTTTCAGCCAATTATGTGAACGTTTATTGATCTCATAAGGGGAGTCAGCTTTCTTGAGTACGATCCCCTCTAAATTCTTTTCTTTGGCCAGGTTAAAGTAAGCGAGTCCGTTACCTTGAATTCCTTCGATTACAAAGACATTAGGATGATTCAGCTCAAGTGAGTTCAGAACTGTCTTTCGTTCGATGAGCGGCTTAGCTGCAATTGACTGACCGTCTTTGTAGATAACATCAAAGACACAGTAAACAATCTTATGGGCTGATTTTTTGGACATAAAACGTTCCATTACAGCCTCAAAGTCCGGAGCACCACCTGGGGCAGCTACAATGACTTCACCATCAAGTACTGTACCATCTGGGATATCTAAATCCAAGAGTTCAGAAAACTTGCTTGTTACTTCATTGTTGTGGCGAGTGTATAGCTTAATCTGATTATCAAATTTAGAAAGGATGAGTCTGATTCCATCAAATTTGAGCTCAGTGATATAGTTCTCGTCATCTAATGGTTCCTTTATCGAATGCAATAACATTGGCGATACAAACAAAATATCACCTCCTACTTAGAACATATTAGCTAAGCGAAGGTGATATATAAAGTGATAAGGCAGTGGTACTTAATGGGATTCGATTTTGCTGTCATTCTAAAGAGAATAGTTATCTTCAGGCTTGATAAACGAAAATCAAAAAGGAGGAATGTGATGCAGCAAACAGTAGAGGCTAAAGAAGTTGAAGTGTTGATCAGGGGAATTTGGAGAAAGAAAAAGTTCACCGATATTCAAAAGGGGCAAACTTTTAAGATAGAGGAAAACGGAAGAGCAAAGAAATACATAGCGAGAACAGATCCTTATTGGGATGACATGTATGAGACTTACATAATTGATTTGTTGGATAAAAATAAAATTAGAAAAAGTAAGTTAACAGAAGTCTAGATAAAACAGAGATTTTATAAAGATAAAAATAAAATTAAAAAAGGGGAATTTTGATGAGTTATCAATTTGAAAAGAATAAACTGTACGCATATTTAGGTGAAGAGTTAGTTGAAGCACTTAAAAGGAATGAAGCTATTATTGCAGGTGGGGCAATTACAAGTCTATTTAATAATAAAGAGATAAATGATGTGGATATCTATTTTAGAAGTGATAAAAAAGCATGTTCATTCTTAGAAGAGTGTTGGAATAGCAATGTCTATGTAACGTCACACACTAAAAAAGCCACGCTATTTATCAAAAAAAGACTAAAGCTACAAATGATCCACTTTAAATTTTTCTCTGATGCTGAGTCAATTTTCAATACATTTGATTTTACAGTCTGCATGGGAGCTTTTGATTTTAAGACCGAAGCTTTTACTCTACATGAAGATTTTTTGAAACATAACTCGCAGAGAATTTTAAAGTTTAATAGCCAAACTGCTTTTCCAATTGTCTCATTGTTAAGAGTGCAAAAATACACAGATAAAGAATACACAATTTCTAAGCCAGAATTCATTCGTATTGTGCTAACATGCATGGACTTAACCATTAATACATATGAAGAATTGAAAGATCAAATGGGAGGTATGTATGGGATAAACTATGACAAATTGTTCGAAGACGAAAAAGATGAAGACTTTAACCTATGAGAAGCTGTAGACAAAATTGCTGACATGGTTTTAGACGAAGACTACTTTAAAGAGCCGGTTAATTTAGAGTTTAATGACTTAGACGATCTTTTAAATGACATTAATAAGAGTCCAGTTATGACGCTGAAGATTAATGATGATCAGTATAGAATTGGTCTTGATGGGTTTCTAAAAGAATCTGTATCAGCGCCATGTACTGAAATTAAATTAGATACAAAGGATTTCTTTGATAAAACTAATTTCTATAAATTTGTAAGGAAACAGAACGGAAAATTAACGAGCTTCTATGACAAGAACTTTGAGTATGTGATAGGAGAAGAAGCTAAAGCGGAAGGAGTAATAGATAGTTGGTCGAACTGCGGAAGGTTATTTTTTAATGAAAAGGCAGCGATCGAACAATCAACTTACTATGGAAAGGAAGACGGAGTACTTATTGAGGTGAAGATTAAAGAAAAGGATTTTGTAGATGCGGATAGTGGTAAAGTTGAGGCCACAGCATGTCAAGTAATTAGAGAAGTTTCAAAAGACGAGTGGAAAGAATACATAAGTCCCAATAACTCTAAATAAAAACGATATTTTACAGAAAGAGGAGGAGTGAAAATGTTTACCTGCTTCTGCAACGAATGTGAAAAAGTAATCGAAAAAGATGAAGTTGATTATGAGGTTGACTTGGTAGAAGGGCCTTGGGAAGGAGATTGGGAACACGTGCATTTAGAATGCGGTAGTATTGTGTCTTGGATTTAACTTGTATGTCTAAATAAAAGTAATTTTTTATTCAGATAAGGGGGTGCTACTAATGTGATTGTTTGTAAGAAGAAAATAAAGAATAAAAATAAAATTATATAAGGAGAGTTGTTAATTGTTGAAGTTTAAAAACAGAATAGAGGAAAAAGAGGTTAAGGGGGCAGAGAAGGCGAGCTTTGGCGGGCCTAACCTTCTCCACCTGTCACTTCGCAAGGTTACGAAGCTATATAAGTATATCACAGACAAGAAGTCTTTTCCAATCCTAGTTACTTCATTGTTTGCATTATTTAATCCCAGTTCAGTTCTAGCTGCAGATAAGTATAGTAATTTTGAAGAGTTGAAAGCAAATGAGTCACCTTTGAACTATAACATTTTAACTGCCAATGTTGATAGGCGTGTACTTATTCTGGCTCCACATGGAGGAGGTATTGAAGGAGGGACTAGTGAGCTTGCAAGAGAATTAAGTAAGTTTTATTCTACCTATCTATTTGAAGGTTTAAGGATACCAGGGGCTTCTGAGTTGCATATTACAAGTACTAATTTTGATGAACCTCAAGCTTTAGATTTATTAAATAAGCATGATTTAACAATCTCAATTCATGGGTATGCATCAAGTGAAAAACACACTTTAGTCGGTGGGACAGACAGAGTAAAAGCAGCAAAGATTACATCATTACTTATCAGTGCAGGCTTTTCTGCAGAATTGTTGCCTGAAGGCTCACGTTTAGCCGGTACAAATGAACAGAACATTGCTAATAAAAATAGCACTGGTATGAGTATCCAACTTGAAATAAGCACTGAACAACGTAGAGAAATGTTTAATACTTTTACATTGGCTGGACGGGATGGAACAAAGAATCAAGTTTTTTATGACTATATTGCTGTTTTAACTAAATTCATAAATGAAAATGTGTATTGTATGGCTGGTGTAGCACCATGACATTGTTGAATAAATCCATACGATACTATGTTGACTTTGATCAGTGGGGAATTAATGCATTTAACTCTAATCCAATTGAAACAACTAAAGGGTTTAGTGAAGCTTTTACTTATGCATCAGAGAATAGCTTTCCAATTGTTGAAATTCCAAAAGGGAATTTTCTTATTGATTCAGTAAATACATTAAATCAACGCAATCCTGAGGTTGGTGGAGGGATTAAAATCCCATCAAATATGGAGCTTCTTTTAGACCCAGAAGCAGTATTTCAAGTTAATCATAATGGATATCAAGGCTATTCTTGTTTTTATATTGGGCTTGCAGAGAACGTAATAATTAGAGGAGGTCGTATTATAGGTGACCGATATCAACATGATTATTCTCTAATTGATACCAATAGAAAAACACATGAATGGGGATTCGGGATACATGTTCATGGGAGCAAAAATATTTTAATTGAAAATGTTAAAATCTCAGATTGTATAGGAGATAATATTTGGATTGCTGCACATGGAATGATGAATTATCCAGGGACGGTTTATACACCTTCAAAAAGTGTGACCGTAAGAAAATGCGAACTGAAAAGAGGGAGACGGAACAACTTAGCTACTAACGGTTGCGAAGGGTTATTGGTTGAAGACTGTGATATAGAGGAAGCTGGAGGGGATACAATTGGCCCACAACTAGGTATTGATTTAGAGGGCTATGGCGAAAACGGAAAGAAGTATGATCATCCTTATGAGTTAACGATCTCTGATTGCAGGTTTAGAAAAAATGGTCGTGGTTCGGTTACTGCTCATACAAGCGGGAAAGTTTCAATCAAAGATAATTACTGTGACAATGTTATTTCCTATGGCTACAGTACAGATGTGAGTATTAAGGGTAACAAGATAATAAATGAAGGGGAATCTAAGGAGTATGGAATAGACTCTGTAGGCGTTTCGAGCACTGAGACTGGCAACAGAATTCAAATAACTGACAACAATATTCAAGGATTTAAAATAGGCATGATGATTAGAGGGAAAGGGGTATCGATTGATAATAATACCGTAAAGAACGCTTCAAATTGTGCAATAGCAACACATATGGCCGAAGATGTTTCCATTTCAAACAACAGAATACAAGACAGCGATTGTATTCAGATCCAGGTGAGAAATTCATCAGATATTAAAGTAAGCAATAATAAAGGGAAAGGTACAACTTCAGCATATGCAATTAAAGTAATGGATTCTGATGATGTCACCTTCATAAACAATAAGTTCTCCAATCTATATGGAGGTCTATATTGTGAAAGGTCTCAATCTGTCAGAATTAAGCTAAATGATTTCTTATTAAGTGGAAAAGGTTACGGGATATATTGGGATAAAGATTCAGAAGTTTTCCTAACAAGGAATGAGATATTTGAACCAAGAAATGTTGCAATTATGGGAGCAGCTGATATGTACAATATCAGAATAAATGATAACCAGATATATAATTGCAAAGCAATTATTGCGATACATTTAATAGGTGGTTTTGAGCATATGTTAAGAGGAAATGAAATCATGTTTAACAGAGATTCAGATCAAGGTTATGGGATATATTTAAACGGGACAAAAAAGGTTCGTTTAATTAGGAATGATGTTCAAGGTATTGGAACAAGAGTGCTTTCACATCCATATGCAACGTTTAATGCTTCCAGTACAACTTTAATACATAATACATACGACAGCGGCACACCTAGATTAGCATTAGATGATACAGTAATCGAATATAAATAAAAAAACTCGAAGAGAACACTTGTTCCCCTTGTGTGTTTTGGTATATAATTTAGTAGTACCAAAAATTTCAAAACAGGGGATGAGCCTATGAGTGAGCAAAAGCTTAGAATCGGAGAAATACGGTATGAGGTTTTTGATGATTATGATCCATTTACAGAGGAGTATTTAGGAAAAACTCTAGCAAATGCTTATTTTATTGCTGAAATTAAAAAGGAAAATGTAGTTCAAGTAGGGAATAGGAAAATTAATTACTCAAGCGATGTTAAAATTGGTTTTGATGCTTTCGGGGAAGAAACAAAAGAGAAAATCAAAGAGCATCTTCTGGCTGCTTATAGTTTAATAGCTGAAGGGGCTAAGGATGATGGTCTGGTGGAATTTTAACTAGAGTCAAGCTGGGCTAGTCTAAGATTAGCCCAGTTATCATACGGATAAAGGGGTTAACTGAATGCCAAACATAATTTCTAAAGAGCAAGATGAAGCAATTAAATACTTTAGAAACAAATTAAATTTATCAGACAAAGACTTATACATACCGTTGATTAATTTTGAACTACTTAGAGACAAAAACGAACAATATGCGAACATTCTTTATGAGCTGTATAAAAATGACCCTTATTTGTTTATCAGAGCATTAAAAGAGGGATACGTAATTAATCAGCCAATTGAATTTGATGAGGCCATTGTACGTTTCTTTAATGGAGAAGAACTGGCTATTGTACATAAAACAACCGGCAGAAGATACAATGTAAATGTGAAAATGAAGCAGCTACCTGATGGATTTACATTGCAAACAATGGATGTATGGTTATGGAGTGAAATTGTTTAAATATTATAAATCCATGATATAATTCTCTTTAATCCTAAGGGAGAGTATTAAAATGGTTTTTGGGGGTTAGTAAAGTGATTAATATTATTGGAGGATGAGCTACTATGGAAGTTAGAGTCGGAGGCTGAACAACTCTAGGAGCTGCCATTGGGTGGCTCTCTGACCTTATAACCCAATAAAATTATCATTTTATTTTAATTTCAAAAGGAATTGTTAAGTTTTTCCCTTCATGGTAATATGTTATTGAATTAATGATTCTTTTTTACCATAGGGGGATAAACAACATGGATCATGAGGCTACAGGGGAGTTACCTTTAGAAAAGCCAAAGAAAACTAAAAAAGTTATTTGGATTGTTTCAGTTTTTGCGGTGGTTGCACTTATAATTGGAGGAATCTATGGCTATCAAGTTTACAAAAAGAACAAAAAACTTGAGCAGCTAGAAGCATATTCTAAGAAAGAAGAAAGTCTTGTCACTGATATGACTTCCTTAGGTGCAAGTTCAGAAGAAATAATTAACGAAGTTGAGACAACATGGCATGATGTTATTTTTAATGACCTACATAAAGTAAATGGAACATATGTTAGCGATTTTAATGATGCATTAGTTCAGCTTTACGCAGGTTATGAAGATGAAGGCAAGATTTCAGATTTAGAAGATACTCAAGAGACAATTGAAAAGCAGATTAAATCAATGAAGAATCATCCTTCTGAGTTCGATGATAATTATGATTATCTGCTTGATATATATAAAAACGTAAAGCAACTGTCTGATTTGGCTATTGAACCAAAGGGAAGTCTTGAGACTTATAAACAAGAGGCTTTGGATACCGACAATGCTACTTCATCTGCAATGGATGATTACGATTTGAAGAAAGTAACCTTTAAAGAGCTTAAAAAGAAATATGAATAGCTTCGCCCAAGGTGTTCCGTTTAGAACGGAACTTCTCTTAAAAATTATTTAGAATAAAAATAAAATTACTATTGACGATAATGTAAGCGTGATGTAAGATAAGAATATCCCACAGAGAGAAAGGAGGTTGTAAAGTGAAAAAGGAATTGAAGATATTAAAAATTAGCCCAGCTGCAATAGAAGCCTATAGAAATGATGTTAAAAGGAATTATGACATCGAAGAAGACCAGGCTAGAAAAAAATTAACAAGGAATGTAATGTTGGTAAAGGAATTTAGGCCTGCAGCAATTAAGAAAGGTTTTATTTCAAAGACATATTCATATGGAAATCTAAAGATTACTGTAAGACATAATACGATCATTAAAGTAAGAAATATTAAAGGCGATCCAGAGCCTTGGCATTTTCCTAAAAAGAGATACATAGAGCTAAACAAACTACTTGGTATTAGAGATTGTAAGTTTAGCAGCAAGTCTCATTATAGAAATAATAAGAGTAAAAATAAAATTAATTAATAAATGAAAGAGGCTGATTATTTACATGGCAGAAAACAAAACGGTATTACGCGAAGCAGATAACATTGTAACAATTGAAGGAACTTTAGCTGAAGTACGACACACTGAATGGAAAAATGGAAATGGATTGAATATTGAATTAGACATTGAAGTTGCGCCTAACGAAGTACATACAGTGAAAGGATTTTCAAAATATAAGAAAGCTGATGGCACAGATAATGCTATTGCAAAAGGGTACCAAACTATCATAAGTGATTATAAGTCCGTTGCAGAACATGGGAGAGAACAAGCTGATAAAGTGAGAATCACCCAAGGGAAGATTGGATTAAACGAATATTACTCTCAAGGGATTTTAAAGGCGTACCCACAGTTAACCACTAACTTTGTTAACAGACTAGATGCTAATGAAGAATTTAATCCTAAAGCTGAATTTGATATTGAACTGTTTGTTAAAAATGTGACTGAAGAAAAAGTTAAAGGTGAAGAAACAGGGAGAGTTAATTTAAATGGTTATATCCCTTTGTATGGCGGGAAAGTCATTCCTTTTACATTTGTAGTCACTAAGGAAGGTTCTCAATATGTTGAAAACAATTATGAAAAAGGATCTACGGTTAACGTTTTTGGGAAGATCATTAATTATAAAGAACAAAAAGTAACAACCAAAACTGCTGCATTTGGAGAAGACAAAAAAGAAATCACTTCAATTACAAAAAGAGAGTATCTAGTTACAGGGGGTAACGATCCTTATGATGAAGATAGTAAAAATGCTTTTACCCCAGAAGTAATTAAAAAAGCATTGACTGAAAGGGAGACTTATCTAGAAGGACTTAAGAACGAAAGCAGCAATGAAAACAATAAAAAGTCTGGCTTTGGTGGAAGTGCTCCTAATAACAAGCCTTCAAAGCCGGTTGAAATTTCAGATGATGATCTCCCTTTCTAAAATAAAATAGATCATTAATCTAATACATAACTGGGGTGAGCTCCGACTCACCCAACAAATTCAAAATAAAAGGAGAACTATAATGGCAATTGATATTTTCAACCCACAAGTTTCTGTAGTAGCAAAAGGATTAGAAGGAAAAGTTATCACAATCTACGGTTCTAACAACTTAGGTAAAACTAAGCAAAGCACTCAGATGAAGAAACCGTTATATCTGCCATTCGAAAAAGGATTAAATGCCATTGCCGGTGTCCAATTCATGCCTATCAATAGTTGGGCTGATTTTAAAAAGGTAAACAAACAGTTAACTAAAAATGCTGAAAAAGCCAAAGAAATGTATCAGACAATCATTGTTGATGAAGTAGACGCTTTTGCTAAATATGCGACTAGATATGTATGCGAGCAATATGATGTAGAACGGATTAAAGATGGTAATGATGGGTTTGGCCTTTGGAAAGAGTATGAAACTGAAGTATGGGAAGAAATCAATAAATTAATTGGCGTAGGATTTACGGTTATCTTTATTGCACATGCTGCTGAAGACAAAAAAGGCAAAGTATATCCGAAGGGGGATAAACGAGTTTTAGCTCCAGTAATTGATAACAGCGATATTGTTCTCTATCTAAGTTCTAATGGTGTTGATGAAGATAGAAAAGTAATCAAATCAAGTGCTTGGTTAGCTGAAACTGAAGAGCATTTTGCTCGTAGCCGATTTGATTACATTGACACGTACCTTCCTGAATTTACTGCAGAAAACTTAGAAAAAGCAATTATTGAGGCAGTCGAAAGACAGGAGCAAGCAGAAGGAATTGTTGCTGTTACATACGAAGAGCAAAAACAAAACAACGCTTCAGAAGAACTTGATTTCAAATCATTAATGGATCAAATTAAAGAAATTGGCATGAAGCTTAATGAAGAAGGCCGTTTAGAAGAAGTTAATGAGATTACAGAGAAACATTTAGGTAAGGGTATAAAAGTTACTGAGTGCAGCCGTAAGCAAGTAGGTGTCATGTCTGTAATTCTAGATGATCTAAAAGACCTTCTAGCAGAATAAAAGAGGAGGGATTATTCTCTCCTCCTTAATAGGAGTGATTATTTGGGGAGACAAGTTAAATGTCCTTATTGCGAGACCAAGTTAGACAAAGACTCAGCCATTCCTTATAAAAAAAGATATTACCATGAAAAGTGTTTTAATACCTGGAAGCAAGAATCAGATCACAGAAAAGAGTTAATTCAATACATATGCAATTTATATGGTCTTACATCTCCAACTGGCATGATGTTGAAACAAATTAAAGAGTATCAAGAGGAATATGGGTATAAGCTTAAAGGCATTGAGCTAGCGCTTAGATACTTTTATGAAACTTTGGATAATCAACCCAGAGAAGGAGATGGCATTGGAATCGTTCCATTTGTTTATGATGAAGCAAAGCGGCATTACATTAGACAAAAAGCCATCCGAAAATCAGCTGAAGACCCAAAGAATCATAAAAGAGAAGAAATTACTTTGGTCATAAAAAAAGGAATGAGAAAGAAAAGAGGGCTAGTTGATATCTCAACGCTATAGGAAGGAGAGTCCATTTGCTACAAGACAAACAGGCAATAATTCAAGTTTTAGGGAGCATTTTAAAAGATCCCACAATCTTGTCAGAGAGCAATAAATATAAGATAACTTCGGATGATTTTCCTTCAAGGTTTCATTCAATATTGTTTTTTGCCATGAGCAACCTATTTCATCAAGGAACTGAAGTATTGAATGAGGTTGAAATAGATGGATATCTAAAGGATTACGATATTCAGTATAAAATTTTCCATGATAATAACGGCCTTGAATATATAGAAAGAATTCAAGAGTTGGCAGTTGTCGAGAACTTTGATTACCACTATAAAAGATTAAAAAAGTTTAGTCTGCTTAGAGAAATGGATGGCTTGGGATTTGATATTAAGGAAATATATGATGAATCTCTGATTGACCCAAAAGAACAGGAAAAGATGCAAGAACAGTTTGATAAGAAGTCGATTGATGAAATTTTAGCAGCTTATGAAATGAAGATTGTAGACATAAAAGAAAAATTCAGAACTTCATCTGAAAGTGTAGGAATCCAGGGTGGAGAAGGTATTAATGAATTATTGGATTCATTCGAAGAGTCGCCGGATATTGGAGTTCCATTAAATAGCGAAATGCTCACATCAATTTTTCGTGGATCACGGAAGAAAAAATTCTATCTACGTTCAAGTATTACAGGTGGCGGTAAAACAAGAAACATGGTCGCTGATGCTTGTCGCTTAAGTGCAACCGAACTTTATGATTCTAAAAAGAAGGAATGGGTATCAAACCCATGGAGTGAAAGTTCTACGGTCATTTCAACAGAAATGATGGCCGAAGAATTGCAAAGCTTAGCACTTGCCTACATTAGTGGTGTAGAAGAGAAAAAAATCCTTAGAAATACAATAAATGAACAAGAAAAACAACTTGTGCGAAAGGCTGCTAAAGTTCTTCAAGAGTCTAACATATGGTTCGAACATCTGCCTGATTTTAATATTCAGGAGATTGAAAGAACAATTGAAAAGAACGTCATTAAAAACAATGTAGAGTACGTTTATTTCGATTATATTCACTCATCAGTAACAATCTTTTCAGAGATGAGCAAAAAAAGTGGGGTCAACTTGAGGGAAGACCAAATTCTTTTACTTATGTCGGATAAGTTAAAGGGCTTATGTAACAAATACGATGTCTATATGATGAGTGCAACTCAGCTGAATGGTGATTGGAAAGAAGCATGGTTAAAAGGACAAGTAATAGATGCTTCTTACTTGAGAGGAAGTAAGGCCATCGCAGATAAAACAGATGCTGCAATGATTATTCTTCCTTTAAGTAAAAAAGAGAAGGATGCAATTGATCCAATTTTAAAAGAAGGATTTTATCCAGAGCCAAATTTTGTTACACATGTATTTAAAAATAGGGGAAATGAGTATGACAAAGTTAAAGTCTTCTCCCATATCAATATGGGCAACATGCGGATTAAGGACTGTTTCACAACAAATCTTGACAATGAACTAATCGCAGTTGAGAAATTGAATATAAAAGCAGGATGAGGGGTGTAGCGCCCTTTGAAGTATGATAAAGACAGAGTAAAAGAAAGCCTGACCATTGAGGATATACATAAGATTTTAAAAGATTTAGGTAGCGAGAACAATCAGTGGGATCAACAAGGAAATCCGATTTACAGAACTGTTTGTCACAATGCTTCTGGCGGGAGCTATAAGCTGTATTACTATCATGAAGCAAAACAGTTTCACTGTTATACAGAGTGTGGAGATAATTTTGATGTATTTGAACTTGTAATAAGAGCAAAAAGCCAAAAAGGAATTAAAATCTCTTTTAATCAGGCTATCGAATATGTTGCCAAAATAGCAGGAAGAACATTTGGATTTGGGAATAGAGAGACATACATAAACAATGATTTGATTGATGACTGGGAATGGATGGGGAAGTTCAAAAAGAAGAAAAAAATACATATTGAGCTCCCCAGCTTTGATGAAACGGTACTAGATGTGTTTGTGCCTTATCCTCACCAATTGTGGCTAGGTGAGGGAATAAGTCACAAGACATTAAAAGAGTTTGAGATTGGGTACTATTTTAGACCTCATACAGAAGGGATTACCATTCCTCATCGAGATTTAAATAATAGGTTGATTGGTATACGTAGGCGCTCAATGATTAAAGAAGAAGTCGATGCAGGCTATAAATATATGCCTTTAAAAGTTGGCAATATCTTATATAACCATCAAACAATGATGAATCTATATGGATTACATAAAACAAAAAATTCGATAGAAAGGTTCAAGAAAGTATTGATTTTCGAATCTGAAAAATCAGTGTTAAAATGCCAAGACTTTTACGGTGAATCAAACTTTACCTGTGCTGTTTGTTCAAGTAATATTTCTAATTTTCACCGGGACATTTTATTGTCTCTTGGTGTTGAAGAAGTTTTTATTGCTCTTGATAAATACCGACCACCAAAAGAACATGAAACAGAGGAGAAATATCAAGAAAAACTGGTTGAATATCAGAAGAAAATTCTAAAGCTCGCAGCAAAATTTACTCCTTATGTTCGTGTATATGTTTTGTGGGATTATGAAGGCTTACTGGATTATAAGGACAGCCCAGCTGACAAGGGGAAGGAAACTCTAGAGGAGCTAATGAGAAGGAAAATTGAGATTGGCACAGATGAAGGGGGAATTTAATGGAGTATAGACTAATTGGCGACAATGATTATAATTTCGATCCTTTAGCTACTATCTTAAAAAATAGAGGCATAGAAAATCCAAAGTTGTTTGTTAATGTTGATCACAGTTCAGTTATTCATTATTCAAAGCTTAATAATATTGATAAAGCTGCAGAATGTCTTATCAAGCATTTAAATAATAAAAATAAATTGTTTGTTCAGGTAGACAGTGATGTTGATGGATATACATCCAGCTCAATCATTATAAATTACATAAAGAAGATTTGTCCGAAAGCTAATATACATTACAGAATTCAAGATGGGAAAGAGCATGGGATTTTTATTGATACAATTCCTGATGATGTTGACTTAGTCATAATCCCAGATGCAGGTTCAAGTCAATTTGAGGAACATGAGGCTCTTAATAAGAGAAGCACAGAAATAATTGTTATTGACCACCATGAATGTGAACGAGTGTCTGAACATGCGATCGTAGTAAATAATCAACTTTCACCTAATTATTCAAATAAAACCCTGACAGGTGCAGGGATGGCCTTTAAATTTTGCCAAGCAGTAGATGAAAAGCTAAATAAAAATGAAGCTGAACAATTCTTAGACCTTGTATCTATTGGTAACATTGCAGATTCGGCTGATTCAAGAAACCTTGAAACCAGGTATTTTATGAATGAAGGCTTGAAGAAAATTAAACATCCATTATTAAAGAAGCTGTTTAAGAAGCAAGAGTTTTCAACCAAGGGTGACAAGAACATACAGAATGCACAGTTCTTTATTAACCCTTTAATTAACGCTGCCATTAGGGTTGGAAGCAGTGAAGAAAAAGATCAAATGATGAGAGCATTCCTCCTTTCTAAAGAAAAGGTACCCTACAAAAAACGTGGGCAAAGTGAAACTGAGCTTGTGTCAATACATGATGACACAGTTAGGATTCTAGGAAATCTAAAAGCAAAGCAGAAACGGATTGCAGATGCAGCTGGAGCTGAAATTAAAAATAGAATAGAGGAGAAAAATTTAACAGCGAATAAAGTACTCATTGTTTACATTGAAGGGATTCTAGATAAAAGCCTAACTGGACTGGTGGCCAATCAGCTTGCAGAAGAATATAAAAAGCCGGTCTTGTTAGCTAGGAACGATCCCGAAAAAGGCAAAGAGATCTTGAGTGGCTCTATACGAGGATATGACAAAAGGTTTATTAAGGATTTTAAGAAAGAGCTTATAGATACTGGATTATTTGAGTTTGTTGAAGGTCACCCAAATGCAGCTGGCTTTGCAATTAAACGACAGAACTTAATCCTGGTGAACAAAGTGCTGAATGAAAAATTTAAAGACATAGATATCGAAGAAGATATTCAGAATGTTGATTTTGAGATACCATCAAAACGATTGAGAAAAGAATTTATCCTTCAACTTGATGGTTACAAAGACTATTGGGGTTACAAAGTTGAAGAACCATTAATAGCTATAACGGATCTTGAAATTGATGTCGAACAAATTGAACATTTAGGAAAAAAGAATAAGACAACAGTTAAATTCAAGCATGGTGATATTGAATACATAAGATTTAAAAGCGATGAGAATTACTTTAATCAGCTTACAGAATCAAATGGAACGTTAGTCATAAATGTAATTGGTAAAGCAAAGGCAAATGAATACAAAGGCAAGAAAACACCTCAAATCGAGATTTATGAATTGGAGGTGGTTCGCACAAAACAAAAAGAACTTGTGTTTTAAGGGGGAAGAAAGTTGATAGGATGTCACTGCCACACAGATAGGAGTAACATAAGGCTTCTAGACTCAACAAACTCAGTTAAAGAACTGCTCAAAACTGCAGTAAAGATGGAATATAAGGGATTGGCCATAACAGACCATGAAGTCCTCTCAGCACATTTAGATGCTATTCGAACAGTTAGAGAAATGAAAAAGAAGGGGGATATGCCAGAAGATTTTAAACTGATATTGGGCAATGAAGCGTACCTAGTCGATTCTTTAGAGGAAGTTCGAGATAACTATAAATCGGGAGTGACAAAATTTCCGCATTTCTTGATGTTGGCAATTGATCCAAAAGGACATGAGCAGTTAAGAATACTGTCTTCTCAAGCCTGGGAAAACTCATTTTATACAGGAACAATGGAAAGAGTGCCGACAGTAAAAAAGGATGTAGAGGAGCTATTAAGTAAAGATCCAGGCCACATCATTGCTACCACAGCTTGCTTGGGGTCTGAGGTAAACATTCACCTGTTAAAGATAAAGGCTTTTGAAGAAACTGGTGATTCTCAGTCAATTAAGCAGCACAAACTAAAGATTCATGAGTTTATAACTTGGTGTATAGAGGTTTTTGGGAAGGATAAGTTTTTTATCGAGCTTCAACCTGCACTGAGTGAAGAACAGATTTACTGTAACAAGAAGCTGATAGATATAGCCAACGGGTATGACTTGCAAATGATTGTTACAACAGATGCTCACTATCTAAGACCAGAAGATAGAGCAATTCATCAAGCCTTTTTAAACGCTCAGGATGGAGAAAGAGAAGTTGATTCCTTTTATGAAGCCTGTTTCGTTCAAAACGTTGATGAAATTCACGAGAGAATGGACTACATTGATAAAGAAGTCATCGATCAGGCCATAAAAAATACAATGCTCATTGGCGAGATGATTGAAGACTATACTATAGAGCACGAACCAATTATCCCTAAAATGGATCTTCCAAACTTTAAATTAAGACATTTATTTAAACCAGCATATGATCAATATGAATATATAAAAAAGATGTCTGAATCAGCAGATGAACAAGATAGATATCTCCTTAATTTAATTGAGGACGGATTTGAAGAGAAATTAAAGACAAGCGAACTAACGAGAGAAGCTTTTCATAAAATATTAAAGAGGATTAACGTTGAGCTAGGTGAACTTTGGGAAATCAGCCAAAAGCTGAATCAGTCTATGCCTTCTTATTACATAACAGTCAGAGAAATCATTAATATTATTTGGGATGAAGAGTGTGGAGGAGATAGTTTAGTTGGGGCAGCCAGGGGAAGTGCTGCAGGTTACTTAGTTAATTATCTACTCGACAATACTCAAATTAATCCAATGCAATATGATTTACCACATTGGAGACATATACATAAATCGAGACCTGACCTTCCAGATATCGATATTGATACTGAAGGATCAAAAAGACAAAAAATTCTAAATGCACTTAGAGAAAGGTTTGGAGACAAACGTGTTCTTCAAATTGCTACTTTTGGAACTGAGGGTTCAAAATCAGCGCTTCAGACAGCATGTAGAGGCTTAGGAATCGATAATGATATATCCCAGTATTTAAGTGGAATGATTCCATTTGAAAGAGGATCTAACTGGCCTTTGAAGCATTGTTTTTATGGTGACAAAGAAACTGACAGAAAGCCGATTAAAGAGTTTATTAAGGAGGTTGAACAATACCCTAATCTTAAAGAAACAGCTCTAAAAATTGAAGGATTAACTAATAAGCGGTCTTCTCATGCAGCCGGAGTAATAATCTTTAACGATGAATATACAAAGTCGAATGCAATGATGAAAACTCCTAAAGGAGCTTATATTACACAGTTTAATATGGGTGACAGTGAAGCCATGGGCTCAGTAAAGTTTGATCTTCTTACGATCGAGGCTTTAGATAAGATTCGAGTAACCTTAGACCAATTAATTGAGAATAAAGAAATTGAATGGCAAGGTAGCTTAAAGAAAACATACAACAAATACATCCATCCAGACGTAATTGAGTATGAAGATGAAAAGCTATGGGAAATGGCAGGTAATGGGGAGATCATGGACTTGTTCCAGTTCTCAACTGAAGTTGGTCATCAATCAGTTGTCAAAGTAAAACCTAAGAACTTACTTGAAGCAGCAGTAACCAATTCTTTAATGAGGCTTATGCCAGACGGTGAAGAACAGCCTGTAGATACATATGTTAAATACAAAAATAACCTTAATAAATGGTATGAAGAAATGAGGCGGTACAGTCTAAGCGAAAAGGAAATCAGAGTAATGGAGAGGCACCTTAAGGACATTTATGGTGTTGCTGATACTCAAGAAGTGGTTATGCAGATGGTTATGGATAAAGATATAGCTAACTTTGACATTAAAGAATCAAATTATCTTAGGAAATCCATAGCAAAAAAGAAAGAAGATGTACTAAAAAAAGTGGAAGAATTGTTTTTTAAAAAAGGAAAGGAGATTGGCACTTCCGATAACCTTTTGAATTATGTCTGGAATGTTCAATTTAAAAGACAGTTCGGCTACAGTTTTAGTTTGCTCCATACTTTGGCATATTCAATTATTGCGTTACAGGAATTGAACTTAAACTATCGATATAATCCTCTATACTGGAATACTGCTTGTTTAACGGTAAACAGTGGAGGGATAGATACCGAGGATACAAAAGACAGCAAAAAGACAGCTGCTACAAACTACGGGAAAGTTGCTTCAGCCATCGGAAACATCAGACAAAGAGGGATTAAAATAGACCTTCCAGATATAAATAAGGCTGATTTTGGTTTTAGAACTGATATTAACAACAATTCAATTTTATTTGGACTTAAAGGAATGAATGGAATTGGAGACGATGTTATTCATCATATAGTTCTAAATAGACCATATAGTGACTTTAACGACTTTATTGAAAGAATGTTTAAGAGCGGCATTATTAAGAAAGGACAAGTAATCCAATTAATAAAAGGAGGCTGCTTTGATTCTTTTGGAGACAGGCAAGAAATCATGAAGGCCTTTATTAACTTAATATCAGAACCAAAAAGTAAACTTACGTTGTCTAATTTAAAAATGCTAATTGAAAACAACATTGTTCCTTCAGAATTTGCACAAGAAGTAAGATTTTATCGTTTTAGAGATTACATCAGCAAAAAGGTATACAAAACATTAAAGTCACCAAAAGATAAACTTTTTTTATTGGATGATGTATCAGCTTCGTTTTATAGTCAGCATTTCAGTGAGGAAAGTGTCGTTGATATGGTAAACGGGCAGCTTGTCATTTCAGAAAAAGCTTTTAAAAAAGAATATGATAACAAGATGTCTAAAATAAAGTCTTGGATAACAACAATAGAACCACTTAAGAAATTGAATGATTGTTTATTAATAAAAGAGTGGGAAAAATACGCTGGTGGATCATTAGGTAAGTGGGAAATGGATTCATTGAGCTATTATTATAATGACCATGAGCTTTCTGGAGTTAACTTTGCCAAGTATGATATTGCTGATTTTTATAAACTGCCAGAAGAGCCGGTTAAAGGTAAACCTTATCAATGGAGAGGGAAAACTCTCTATGAATATGAGACCACACGGATTATAGGCACTGTTTTAGATAGGGATAAAAACAAACATACAATTACTCTTCTAACACCTACGGGGGTGGTTACAGTTAAACAGTGGTCTGGTAGTTTTAGTCATTACAATAAACAGATTTCTAGATCCGTTGGTGGCGGAAAGAAAGAGGTAGTCGAGAAATCTTGGTATACCAGAGGAACATTGCTGATGTTTACTGGTTTCAGAAGAGGAAATAATTTTATTCCGAAAGTCTACAAAAATAGCATATATAATCACACTGTCTGCAGAATAGATGATGTTGATAAGGAAGGAAATATGAGTTTGACAACAAAAAGAGCAGAAATATAGGAGGAAGCCTTATCTATAAAGAAATAAAGAATAAAAATAAAATTAAATTATATACACTAAAAACTAAATGTGCTATGATAATTTTAATCCCACTTGCAACCTTTTCATACATAAATTTTGAACAACATCATTTAGACACAGGAAACAATCATAAGTCAATAAAAGAATCATTTTATGGAAAACCGGAACAAATCAATATACCACAGCACAAGAATCAGGTGCTAACCAAGTTCGCTGAAGTTGTTAAGAAACAGAAAGCTATACAAGAAAAGCGGCGAGAGGATATTCTTAACGCTCCTCTTATAAAACCAAAACCAGTGAAAAAGAAAAGTGTCAGGAAGGGAGGTGAGGATGGGAAAAAGAATAAACAAAATAAGAATAAAAATAAAATCACCATAATAAAAGATAATGTTGTTAGGACACTGGATATCGAATTTAGCGCATATGTTGCTAACTGTAGTCAAGGCTGCACCGGACGAACTAAAACTGGTGTAGATGTAACACGATCAATCTTTTACAAAGGTTATAGAGTAATAGCTACAGATCCAAGTGTTATTCCACTTAACTCCGTAGTATTAATAAAAGTAGGAGGGAGTTCATTTAAGGCAATAGCTATTGATACAGGTGGAGCGATTGTTGGCAATAAAGTGGACTTGCTGGTTTCAAATGAACAGGATGCAATCAATTTCGGAAGACAGCATGGATCGGTTTCATTTATTAATTAGGGGGTATTAAATTGCCTAAATACTGGAGTTATCCTGTTGGACTAGCCGTAGAGATTAACAATAATGCACGGTATGGCTGTCCACATCATGTTGGGAGAAAAGGAACGGTTATCGAGCGTTTGCATTCAGCTACATATGACTATGCAGTTAGCGATGAAACAGGTGACATTACTTACTTTAAAGAACATGAATTAACACCACTAAAAGGAGGTTTAACTTATGTTTAAAAAAGGTCAAAAGGTAATTATTGATTTTACAGATGAAATTGGAGCTGTGGCAAAAGTTGATTATCAATACAACCAGGTAGAAGTGAAATTTCCTGATGGTACTTATCAGGTTGTTGGTTTTCATAAAATTAGAAAGGTTGAGGATTAATGACATTAATTATCTTAGAGGGGTCTGATTGCTGCTTTAAATCAACAGTTGCAGCAAAGCTGAGCAAAGAACTAAAGTATCCAATTATCAAAGGTTCAAGCTTTGAATTGGCCACCAGTGGCAATGAGAAGTTATTTGAACACTTTTACAAATTAGCTGACGAAGACAATGTAATTATTGACCGGTTTGTTTATTCTAACTTGGTATATGCAAAGAAATTTAAGGATTACTCGATCCTTACAGAGCATCAGCTTAGATTTATTGAGGATAAAATTAAAATTAAAGCCAAGGTTGTGTACTTACATGCTGATCCAAGTATTATTAAAGAACGGTTAAGCGTACGGGGAGATGAGTATATAAAGGGAAAAGATATTGAATCAATTTTAGAGTTATACAGGGAAGTTATGAGCAGTGCTGGATTACATACATATTCATGGGATACGGGGCAGTGGGGTAGTGATGAGATCGTAGAGGATTTGGTTCAGTTATTTGAGTAACAAAAAAAGAAGGAGTGAACTAACACTCCCTAGTAAATTACCGTGGTTCTACTGTAATTTTAAAAATAAGATAATTGTCGTTAATGTCATAAGCGTAAACCACTGCTGTGCCCAATGTTGAATGAGAAGATACAACACCACTGGGACTAATACTAATGAGGCTGCTACCAGATACTATTTCCCACCGGGTGTAACCTTGTAATAAAGTTACGTTAGAATTTCTTAGCATGTGGAAATCAACTGTACCAAACGATTTACCAAGCTGCTTAACTTGATCAACTGATTTGACAGGCGTTTGGGCTGAAGCTTGTGATGTAAAAGCAGGAAGAGCTAGTGTTGTTAGGGATAAAGCAGAAACAATTAATCCTTTGTAAAACTTTTTCATAAGAATTGCCCCCTAAGTTTTGATTGTAATTACAACTCTAGTCTAGCATGTTAAATATTTGAAATGTGTGAAGTGTTTGTGAATCTGATTAAAATTTGTCTTTTATTAAGAATAAAAATAATGTTTGTGGGAGTGTTGATGTATTAACAACGACCAAATAATTGAACAGTTTAAACAAAGTGTCGAAGATTATAGAAAGAAAATCAGTAATGGGGAAACTGGTCAAGCGCAGCGTTATGTAGATTCATTAGGAGCTGAAATTGAAGCGACAGCAAACTTTATGGAAGTCCTCAAAGCTGGAAAAAAAACGATTGAGGATGAGTTATCACGACAAAAAGGGGAGTGAATATGTTAACCGATCAAGAAAAAATTGACTTGGTAAACGCTCTTGATTTTGTAGTTATTGAACCACATACACAAAGCATTTACGTACATAACGATGAAAAGACCAAGGAAGTATTAGCTAAGGTTTTGCACACTATTTCAGTAGATGAGTATATTGAGAGCTTTAAAAAAGGGAATCTGATCGATATCTTTCCTGGTGCAATGCAAGAAGCCAGTGCGGAAGGTTTTAAAGATGGACACTTTGTGATTATGCCAAAGAAATTTTATGTTGATCAGTGTTATGCGATGAGTAAGGAAATCGAGCGATTAACACACCTAGTCGATCTTCATAATATTAAACCAAATACATATCGAGGTTTGATTCATTAAGTTGTTTCAAGAAAAATGAAAGGATAAAGGGATGTTTATTGAAAAAGTACTATGTAAGATGTAAAGATGGCAAAGGTGAAAACGCGTCTCTGGTTATAGAGGCGCTATCACCTGAACAAGCAAAAGAACAAGCATATGAAGTACATAAGGTAAGGGATATTTATAATGTATGCCTGGGAGAAGGAACGTCAAGGAATTACCTAGAGCGAAAATATTCTCCATACATAAAAAATGACAACGGAAAAGCAATAACCATTTTTTCATAGGGAGAGGGTATCATTAAGGAAATTGTCAGAGATATTGTAATTGATGACATTGATGTTGTTGAAGGGATATTAGATAAGCTTTATGTATATTTGGAGAACACACTTAGGCCAGAAGAGAATCAGATTTGGAAACGGTGTGATAAAGATATAATGACTGCTTTTGTTAAGCTAAGAAATATTAAAGAAACAATATAAAGAATAAAAATAAAATTACTATTGACTGAAGAGGCGATTAAGAGTATGCTAGATTCATAAGAAAAGAGGTGATGCTTTGAGATGTGCAAAATGTAAAGAGCATATTGATAGGATCGTTTATTACATAAGAATTACTGACGATAAAGAGCATAAAGAATTTCCGGTACATAAAGAATGTGGTGAAGAATTGCAGAAAAATTGTTTGGAACATTGTAAGGCCATGAAATTAGAAAAGACATTAAAATTTTTGAAGTTGCAATTAGAATAAAAATAAAATTACTATAAAATATTCCTTTTATCTAGTTTTAAATAACCCTTACAAAAATAAAAACGCCATAAAAACATCTTATGGCGTCTACCGAACAGGGGGAGGTGCTGTTTCGGCGGAGGCAGGTAAAGTTAAACTTAATAATTAAAGAAAACTGCTCCAACAATGATCAACAAAATGAATAGAACAACGATCAAAGCGAAGGAGTTACCGTAACCATTCGAATAACCGTTTGAGTAACCAGTATTTCCGTTAGAGTATCCACCGAAGAATCCCATATTTCCACCTCCTTTAATGAGGATAGTATAAGATATGGCAAACGATAAGTTTCGACATAGATTTAAGTCTAAATAAGAAAAAATGAAGTTTTTGTCTAAATTTAAGAGTGGAATAAGGAGAGTTGATAAATGAACATGTTCGTAATAGCTGCAAAGAGTGAAGGGAAATACCTTTATGGTTACCACCCACATATTTATTCAAACCGTAAACAAGCAGAAAATGCATTGAAGATAATGAGAAAAAACGGAAAGTTAACTGATAGAGATAAGGTTTATGGATTAGATGGACTACTGCTGGTGGATTTATAAGGTAATAAACCTGAAAGAATCGAGGTGAATGAAATTTCATATTTGATACTGGGTCTAATCTTATTCGGTTCAACGTTCTTAGGCAATGGCCTCGCATGTTTAGTTGAGAAGAAGAACTTTAAAGAAGACATTTCATTTTATCTTACTGTTTTCTTAATCGGAGCATGTGCACTCCTTCTTGGAGTTATTCTTACAGTGAAATGAACAATGTGAAGGGGAATAGTCAGAATGAAATATTCATAATTTCCCGGGCAAGCGCAGTATACGACAAATCAAAACAAATAATGAGGAGAGATTAATATGGACAAAGAAAAATGGGTAGTTGAGGTCTATGCAGGAAAAGAATTCGTTGGAAAGATGACTGGCGTAGATGGAAAGGTAGCAGTATTTGATCAACGAGAACAAGCAATTACTGAGGCACAAAAGTTTAAAGCAAAAGGTACTTTGGGCATCTGGTGTAAAGTGGTTCAGCATTTGGAGGAGCAAGTTGCAGCTAGTCATTAACGTTCTTGAAATCGTAGGTCTTTTGTTGATTGGAATAGTATCACTAGATATATATGGAACTAAAAAGGGAATAAAACCTCAAATAGCTTTAGTATTATTAGTTCTAGCTGTTCTAGCTGGGTTGTCATTCTTAATCAGTTTAGTTTTATTAATTATCAATATTATCTAAATAAAATTCAATTTTTATATAGAAACGAGGAATAAACATGAAGCTCAAAAAAGCAGACTGGGTTATAGTCCGAGAAGCGGAAGAACAAGGCTTAATGGTCGGTATGACGGGTCTGATTGAGAGAAAGCGAACCAATTTAAACAATGAATTAAGTGATTATTTTAGAAAGCGACTTCCCGACTATACTGGCAGCTTTGATGAAATTGAAGGGGAGGAAATCCTATATTCAATTAACGAATACATAACAGAAAACAATATTGATATGTACCCTTTAGACTTTCCAATTACAGATGGAACAGATGTTCATATGATTCCTATAACCGAAAATATTCAATTAAAAGTAATTGTGGCAGATGAATATCATGGCGGTGGTGACTATTCAAAATATGTTATAGCAGATTTCTTCTTGATCAATGATAAAGCAACTACGAAAGACGTTGATACACTCCTTCATTTTGTAAAGAAACATCTTTTACAAGGAGGTGAATAAGTGGGACGACATCAAGCCAAGTTTGAAGGCCAGATAATCAATAAAACATATGGATTGGATGTACTCGGTCGTTTTTCTGAAAAGGAAAAAATAGAATTCAACTGTTTCTTCGAAGGGGTTATTGATTTAGTGCCAATTGAAATTGGAGGCAAAGTATATATCCCTGGTTTAAATGAATATGTTGTCGTAATTGACCGGCAGCGGAACACAAATAATGAATGGACGTATCAGACTGATAAGATCATTAAAATAATTGAAGACAAAAAAAGCTTAGAAAAAGCCATTCAAGAGCAAACGAAACTTGAAGAAGAATGGCAGCAGCATGTCAGACAAGAGAATCAGCGTGTCGAAGAACAAAATGATGTGAGTAAAACATCGTGCTGGAAGAGATTTTGGTACTTCTTAATTAAAGGATGACGAGGGGGATTTTTCATGAATAAAATTAAGCTTAATTATAAGGTTGGAACTGCATTAAGGGAGTTAATCAAAACGATTGGGAAGGCTGAGCTTTATAAATTTGAAAATTTATTATGTCATTACAAGCACAGCAATAAGTATGAGGGAGAAACTCAAAAACAAATTTCAATATTAGTTGATTTTGTAAGAAACTCAGAGAAAAATCGAATTACATACTATAATGCTTTATCTAATGATTTTACGGTATTGGAAGAAGAGAAGGACTACAGAGGGGAACCAACTTATGATTTTTATAAAAATGAAGGGGCAGCTATTTTTATTAAAGGAAAAATGGTTTATGGAATTCATCCAGACAACCTTCATAACAATTTAAAGGCTTTGGAGAATGGAGATTTAAAAATAAAGTGGTGGCAAAACTGGCTTAGAGTAAACAGTAATTGAAAATGGGATTATCGAAACTAAGCGTGATGCTACAAAAAAATTAAACTTCATTGGCAGAACAAAGGGAAATCTAAATAAAAGTTTTATTTTAAACCAAGTTTTCAAAAGGAGAGCTAGATATGATCTTAAAAGAAATTGCTGTATATGAAGAAACGCTCAATAAACATTTACCAAATGAAACAAAAATGATTCTTCATTACAAAAATGTAGAGGCAACTGAAAACGAAGATAAAATCACAGTAAGGATTAGTAATGATTTATTGGTGTATAAATGGGTTGAACTAGGCGGTGTATCTAAGGGCACTTATAAAATGAAAATGACTAGTCTAGAGGATGAAACAAGCGAAGTTAATGTGAAAATCGAAAGAATTCAAATGAACACAGACAGAGATTTGGCGGTGGAAATAGAATTTAATGTACTTGATCCAGTACAGACCGTTATGGGTTTACCTGGTATTCATTCGTTCTCCATAAAAGGATGATTTTAAACAAAAATGAAATAGATTACTCTATATTTTGGAGGAATGAAAAGTGAAATACACCAAACATGGAAATTCTGTAGAAGGCTATATCACGTTCAATCTTTATTTCGAGACATTTGATTATAAAGAAGATAGCTTGCTAGAACAAATAAAATTCACAACAGCTAAAGAATTATTCAACATAATGCAGCCTGATTTTATTGAGGAGTTAAAAAATGAAAACGGAGCAGATCAGGTTGATCTTTACGATATCACTTTTAGTGCTAAAGAGGATGATACGGAAGCTTTCATTACAATGTACGACAACTCAGGAAACTATCGAGTCTCAACAAAATTAGATGTAGATGGCCTTGATAGCAAGTATAAAGCAACTCTGCAAGGCATCAAAGATATTCTTGATAAGAAGATTTAAAAATAGAAAGAGGGGATTAGAATAGACACTTTTGATTTTATCGGTTGTCGGTTTAAACAATAAAAAGGAAGGTGTATACATGGAATTAATATTTGCTGAAACAATTAAAAGAGATCAAAAATTAGAGAATACGGACATTCTTAAACTAAGTGATGATTATTACATGGTTGTCAAAGAGATTGAGGGTTATATTGCAAGGAATTTTACAGGATGGACAGGTGCCACTGGTCACCACCCCACTTTAGAATCTCTTTTAGATTCTTTATATGGACTCAGATGGGATCCCAAAATTTTTAGCCATAAAGATTATCACCTAGAATTAAAAAAATCTGAATAAAATCACAGCTTTATTCAAAATAAAATTAAAAAATAAGGAGATGTAAAATGGGGGCAGCTAGACGTATTGATCCAACTCAACCATATGTAAAAAAGAAGAACATTATTAACTTTACAGTAGCCACTGAGAACACTCATATTCATTTAGCTGATGGACAATCTTTTCCTGTATTAAAAGGTGAGATTATTGCAACTGACCAACAGGGAAATCAATTTGTTGAATTAGAAAAGAATCTAGGTGATTACGTTCCAGTTAAGAAGAGTTCCTTATATGAAAGTATGGCACAGGGCTACATGGAAATGGGCGACATTAATCGTGAGATATCAGAAGCATTCAATTACGCTGAAAATGAAGCTGAAACAGTGACTACAAAATTAATTACAGGGGCTTATAACGATTAGTGATCATTACATATGAGAGTAAAACAGGCAATGTAAAAAGGTTTGTAAAAGCGCTGCAACACAAATCAGATATTAAGGCAATTGAAATAACAGATGATACCATCATCAATTAAGAGTTCATACATATTACATACACGATTGGCTTTGGGGAAGTGCCTGAAAGGACATTGAATTTTATTAATAAGAATAAAAATAAAATAAGAGGAGTTGCTGTTAGTGGAAACAAGGTTTGGGGTGATAACTATGGTTTAGCTGGAGACAAGCTCTCAGCTAAGTTCCACACACCATTGTTATTAAAGTTTGAACTTAGTGGAACGAAACAAGACTTACAGAAGCTCATTCAGGAGGTACAACTTATTGACAAACACAATACCAAAGTGGATCAAGCTCAATAATGAGATCATGATTCAAAAAGATGGGAAGTATCAATTCGAAAAGGATAAGGAGGCCGTACATAGTTACTTTGTTGATTACATAAATCAAAACACAGTCTTTTTCCATGATCTAAAAGAGAAACTTGATTATTTGATTAAAAATGATTATTACGAAGAAGAATTCTTAAGCAAATATACATTTGAACAGATTAAATCAATTTATAAGATTGCTTACAGTTACAAATTCAGATTCCCATCTTTTATGAGTGCGTTTAAGTTCTACAATGACTACGCATTGAAAACAAATGATAAAACAAAGATCCTGGAGAGGTACGAGGATCGTGTCTCAATTGTGGCTTTGTATTGCGCGGATGGTGATTACGAGAAAGCAGTTGAGGAAGTACATACTATGATGAAACAAGAGTATCAGCCGGCAACACCTACATTCCTTAATGCTGGACGTAAGCGAAGAGGTGAAATGGTGAGCTGCTTCTTACTTGAAATAGGCGACAGTTTGAATGATATTTCACGTGCTATTGATATCTCCATGCAGCTTTCTAAGCTAGGTGGAGGAGTAGCATTAAATCTAAACAAACTAAGAGCCAAAGGTGAAGCGATTAAAGACGTAGAGAATGCGACTAAAGGTGTCGTAGGTGTTATGAAACTTCTAGATAATGCCTTCAGATATGCCGACCAAATGGGTTGATTTGGCCCCTTTCATCAGCAATGGTGATCGAAAACCTCTTTAATTCATGGGAACTCCTACAGGGACAATCATGAGCGAAGCAAGACTAAGTCTTGAACGTGCAACGACTAGCCGAAAGGCGTAGGCTGCAAGCTATTGGCAGTCGAAACAGGAGGCGCCCTTAGAGGGTGAAGATATAGTCTAACCTTCATGGTAACATGAAGCAGCCATATGGCGGGGCGTGCTTAGCGAACACGTTTGAATGGTCTGCAAAGACAAGGATCAGGAGCAGTTTATCTAAGTGTATTCCATCCAGACATTACAGACTTCCTGGATACCAAAAAAATAAGTGCTGATGAAGATGTCCGAGTTAAAACACTATCTATTGGCGTAGTTGTTCCAGATAAATTTATTGAACTTGCAAGGGAAGACAAGGATTATTACATGTTCTATCCTCATTCAGTCTACAAAGCATATGGACAGTATCTTGATGAGATGGACATCAATAAAATGTATGATGAGCTTGTCGAAAACCCTAGGATTAGAAAATCAAAGGGAAATGCTCGAAAGCTGTTAGAGCAATTGGCCATTCTAAGAAGCGAATCTGGTTATCCATATATCATGTTTGCTGACAATGTAAATAAAGTGCATGCAAATGAACATATTTCAAAAGTGAAGTTTTCAAATTTGTGCGTTACTGGGGAAACACTTCTTTTAACTGAGAATGGATATGAAAAAGCAGCCGATCTTTACAAAAAGCAGAATGATCTTAAAGTGGTCATTGATAATAGAACAAAAGATTTTGCAGTTGGTAGCAAAGGTACCACAATTGTAGATGCAATTCCAATGCAACTGACTAAAAAAGATGCGGAAATATTTAAAGTCAAAACGAAGCAAGGATACGAAATTAGGGCAACTGAGTGGCACAAATTCTATGTGAAAAGAGATGGTGAAATTCAAAAGCTCCAATTGAATCAACTGAAAACGGGCGATAAATTATTAGTCCAATCAGCTGAAGGAGCATACGGGAAAATTCATGAACCCGATCTTGCATACATTATGGGCATTATAGCTGGTGATGGAACCATTACTGAAAAAACTGCCAAGATTTATTTATACGATAATAAAAAAGTTCTTGAGCAGAAAGTTACTGATGCAGTTCACCGTATTATTCAAAAACACAAGGTTGATCGTGCTTATAAGCACAATACATCACTTCTCCCAATATTTAATATGGCCAACCCAGAAAAACAAGATTTGCTCTACATGAATAGTACTGTCTTATTTGACATCTTGAAGAAGTTCGGTATGAACAAAGAAACAAAAACAAGAGTCCCAGAATTCATTTTTCAAGCTAACAAGGAAACGCAAGCAGCTTATTTATCGGGTTTATTCCAGACTGATGGGTGTGTAAATGCAAATCATAAAGCCAAAGCATTAACTATTGAGTTAACATCCATCCACTATGAGAGCCTTCAGGACGTTCAGAAGCTGTTACTGAACATGGGTGTTTATACAACGATTTATTCTAACAACAAGCGCTCACAAGAACTCCTTCCTGATGGAAAAGGCGGTTCTAAGCTTTACAATGTAAAACCAACACACAAAATCAGTATTCAAGATAGAAACTCAAGAGAGTTGTTTATGAGTATTGTTGAAATGAAAGAATACGATGTTTATAAATTCAATTTGTTAACTGAGACATTGCAACCTAAGTCAAGAAAGCCAAAGCATGATTTTACAGCTGAAATTATTAGTATTGAAGAAGACGGTGTTGAGGATGTTTATGATACAACACAAGAAGACTATCACTCTCTGATTTTCAATGGAATTGTTACTGGCAACTGTTCAGAGGTACTCCAATCATCACAAGTATCAGTTTATACGGATTACGATAAAGAGGATGAAATTGGCTTAGATATCTCCTGCAATCTTGGCTCTATGAACATTGTAAACGTAATGAGCAATGAATCAATTGCTTCAACAGTCAGAATAGCAATTGACTCACTGACAACTATTACAAGGAAAACAAACATTGTAAATGCTCCAGCTGTTGCAAGAGCAAATACACTAATGAGATCCATTGGTCTAGGGCAGATGAACCTCCATGGATTTCTAGCTCAAAATAATATTGCTTATGAAAGTGAAGAAGCTAAGGATTTTGTTAATACATACTTTATGATGGTTAACTTCTACTCTCTGCAGCGTTCAATGGAAATTGCACGAGAAACAGGGGAGACATACTACAAGTTTGATGGTTCGACTTATAAATCAGGTGAGTATTTCGAAAAGTACGTAACAAATGATTTTAGCCCGAAATTTGAAAAAGTTAAAAAGCTGTTTGGAGATCAACATATTCCTAATATTGAAGATTGGATGAAGCTTAAAGAAGATGTGATGAAATATGGTCTTTATCATTCCTATAGACAAGCAATTGCACCTACTGGAAGTATCTCATATGTTCAATCATCTACGGCGGGTGTAATGCCCATTATGGAAAGAATTGAGGAACGTACATACGGAAACAGTAAGACATATTATCCAATGCCAGGTTTATCAGCTCAGAATTGGTTCTTCTACAAAGAAGCATATGACATGGATATGTTTAAAGTTGTTGATCTTATTGCTACGATTCAGCAGCATGTTGACCAGGGAATTTCATTTACCTTGTTCTTGAAAGATACGATGACAACGAGAGATCTAAACAGAATAGACCTCTACGCTCATCATAAAGGAATTAAGACCTTGTATTATGCAAGAACTAAGGATACAGGTCAGGATTCATGTCTATCTTGTGTTGTCTGATTAACTCTATAAAAATAGTATTCATACAATAGTTCAGAAATTAAAAGAAGGATATTCATTAAAATAGCATTTGTTAAATTTCCTTCAAAACACAGTGATAGACCTAGTTTAACAAAAAACATAAAGATAATTTTTTGAACGTTTTTATTCATAAGTAAAACCATCCTCTTATATTTTAGGGGCTTTGTTACCCCGTATATAAGGGCTTCAAAGAGGGTGGTTTTACAGTGTCAAATCTAAAATTTTTTAAGATAGGGGAATATTTTTGACAAAAATTTATGACGCAGCAAACTGGTCAAAGCATGAAGACGATTTTACCCAAATGTTCTATAACCAAAACGTGAAACAGTTCTGGCTTCCGGAAGAGATTGCTTTAAACGGCGAGCTCCTCACATGGAAGTACCTCGGGACAAAGGAGCAA
>NZ_JALAYA010000055.1:0-7231 GCF_026796395.1 Bacillus sp. T17B1 | reverse complement strand
TGTATATTACATTCAATTCTATAATCACGAACGATTCCAGAAAAAATTAAACCAGTGTGCTCCGGTAGAATACCGTAACACACTGGTTGCTTAGGCTTTTTGTGGCTGTCTACTTGACAGGGGTAAGACCAGAAAAGGGGGCTTTTTTTTAATAGAGTTTCCAAACGACTTCTTTTGCCTGCTCGAAACGTTTTTCTGCCTCGCGCCAATCCACGACATTCCACCAATGATCAACATAGCTTGCCCTGTCATTTTTATATTGCAAATAGTAGGCATGTTCCCATACGTCAAGCGGTAAAAGAGGGATCACATCCCATTGGCTGAAGAGCTGGTGCTTTTCTGCCGTTAAGATCTCCAGCCGTCCCGATCGGGGAGCCCAGACCAAAATCGCCCAGCCGACTCCTTCCACTTTTTTAGCGGCCTGAGTAAAATGTTCTTTAAAGGCCGAGTAGCTTCCAAATGAAATATCGATCATTTGGAACAATGCTCCTGTAGGGCGCCTTTTTCCGTTTGGATGCATCGAAAACCAAAAAATACTGTGCAAATAATGGCCTGCTCCATGAAATGCAAGCTCTCTTTCCCAATGAGTGATCAAGTCATAATTCTTTGATGCTCTCGCTTTTTTTAGCTCTGTTTCTGCTTTGTTTAAACCGTCAACATAGCTCTGATGATGCTTCGTATGATGAAGGACCATAATGTCACGTGATATATAAGGTTCTAAGGCGGAATATTTGTATGGAAGCTTTGGCAGCACATGTTTCCCAATAGGGACGTAAGCACGTCTTTCACTTGTATCCTCTGATTCTGTAATATCCCGATAAAGGGCAGCAGCCTGCTTATACCAATCTTCTTCTGTTGTTTGGTCATCTTCCAGCGCTTCAATCATTTTGTCAAATTGATCTTCAAATCGTTCAAGCTGTCCTCGCTTTTGAATCTGATCCTTCAAGGCTTCACACCAATTGAACATCTCCGTTTGATAAGATTCACGTTTCATTTGCTGTCTCCTTTTCAATAGAATTCAAATATTTTCCGACAGCCAGCAAAGAGAATACATATGGATAACTGTGATAACGAATATAAAATTGCTTTGGCAATCCGATTCCTGCTGGATAGGTCAAGCTATCGGCGCTATGATAACTGCTGTCCGTAAGATATTGCATGCCTTTCACAACAGATGGGTGTTCGGAATTTTCGTATGTGAGCAGTGCGTCTAAAGCCCAGGCCGTTTGTACAATAGTTCCTTTATGAAGCGGGACGTACGTTTTGACTTCGGCGCTTTTACAGGATTCTCCCCAGCTGCCGTCATCATGCTGTATGGATTTGAGCCAGCGCAAGGCCTTTTGTATAACAGGGTGCTTTCGTTCAACTCCGCAGGCCTGCATGCCCGTGAGAGCAGCCCATGTTCCGTAAATGTAGCAAACACCCCATCTCCCGTACCATGACCCATTTTGTTCTTGATGTTCGAAAAGCCAGTTCACAGCGCGTTGAATATGTTGATGTTTCTCAGTGAAACCAGCTTTCTCGCCTAAAAAATGCAGCACACGTCCGGTGAGGTCGGCGGTTGAAGGGTCAACTGCTGCGTCCTCGGCGGATTCAAGCGGGAGAAGCCGGATCAGAGGATGGTTCACATTTTTTTCAAAAGCAGAAAATCCGCCGTCATTGTTTTGCATCGATAAAAGCCAAGACACCCCTCGCTCCCAAGCTGAAGGAGAATAACTGCGGGGAATCGCTTTTAATACGGCTGCAGTGTCGTCACAGTCAGGGTTATTTGTATTGATGTTTGAAAACCCCCAGCCGCCGGGCGCTGCTCTCGGGTTTTTGACAGACCAATCTGCTCTTTTGGTATGCTGGCGTTCTAGCAAATAGGCAGCAGCTTTTGTGATAGAGCCGTCTGTTTCGGTCACGCCGTTTTTTTGAAGGGCATAGCTGATCAAAGCTGTATCCCAAACAGTTGAAGTAGAGTTTTCCAGATAAGGAATCCCGCTGCACTTTGTCATCAATGATTTGATGCCGTTAATCGCCCTCTTGATAACAGGAGAGTGGCGTGACACACCAAGTGACAGAAGGCTGTAAACCATAAATATGGTTGCGCTCGCGTAGCTGTATAATGTTCCGTCTTTTTCAATCCGGTCCAGCATATATGTTTTAGCCGTCTGTAAGCCGAGCTGCTGAAAAGCAAAGGGTGCATGAAAAATGCGATTCCAATGTGACCAAATAGACGTGAGATCTCTTTCTTCAAAAGCATCAGATCGAAGCCAAGTGAAAGGGTTTTTTGTCATATGCGGATCGAGATGGCGAAGTGATGAAATATTTCGGTTTTTAAGAACAAATCGCTGATTGAGTGTTACAGCCATAGGAGCAAAATGAATTCGGGCATATGCGCTAAACTGATAGAAATGAACCGGTAACGTTGGGGGAAGCGCCATGAGTGATAATGGTAAATACAAAACAGGCCAAGGATACAGCCCGTTCACGGCAAGCATCCATTTTGTCATGAAATGAACATGTCTCAAACCGCCATGTGAGATGATAAATTGTTCAGCTTTCCTCATGTGCGGGTCAGATTGGTGAAAACAACCAGAAGCCAGCATCCCGACATATCCTTGGACGGTAGCGGTTAGATTTACGCTCGTTTCATCGGGATAATTGATGAATGTCCCGTCGGGCTGCTGTTTTTCGCGAATGCCGGCTGCAAGCGCTGATATTCGTTCTTTTTCATTCTCGCCTTCATCTAGTGAGGTGAGGAGCAAAATAAAAAAGGAATTTGTCATGATTGGTCCTTCAAAGCAAAATGTCCATGAACCGTCAGCATTTTGCCTGTCTTTTAACTCCGCAATGGTTTTCTTTTGATAACGCCTCACTTTCTCCTGAAGTGTGCCCATCACGCTCAACTCCTTCAGAAGCATATATATTCTGCGTCATTTACAGCCATTACAGAAAGAAAAAAAACTGCTGGCAGGCAGCAGTTTTTTGACATACATGTTAGTCTTCGAGATTTATCCATACACTTTTGACTTCTGTGTAGTTATCTAAGGCATATGATCCCATTTCACGTCCGAGTCCTGACTGTTTATAACCGCCAAACGGAGATGCTGCGTCAAACACATTATAGCAATTTACCCAAACGGTACCGGCTTGAAGACGGTCCGCGATATAGTGGGCATGCTTGACGTTCTCTGTCCATAGTCCGGCTGCGAGTCCATATTCTGAATGATTCGCTCGTTCAATGACTTCATCGACTGTTTCGTACGGAATAGCAGTCAGCACCGGTCCGAAAATTTCTTCTTTTGCGATGGTCATCTCGTCTTCAACATTTGCAAACACAGTCGGTGCGACAAAATATCCTTCTTCAAAAGGACAGCTTCCCCCAGTCACTGCTTTCGCTCCTTCATCTTTTCCTTTTTGAATATAGGAAAGAACGCGTTCGTGCTGTTCCTTGCTCACGAGAGGCCCGATTTGTGTATCCTTATGAAGTCCCGCTCCTTGGCGGAGTGATTCAGCATAGGACACCATCTCATCAACAACTGCATCATATTGGTCTTTATGAATGAAAACGCGTGAGCCCGCACAGCAGACTTGGCCTTGGTTAAACATCACACCGTTTAAAGCGCCTGGGATCGCTTTTTTCAAATTCGCATCCGGCAAGAGAATATTAGGTGATTTTCCGCCCAGCTCCAATGTAACCCGCTTAATGCTTTTCGCAGCGGTGGACATGATTTTCTTTCCGATTTCAGTGGAACCGGTAAAGGCAATTTTATCAACCGCTTCATGGTTCGTCAGCGATTCTCCCGCATCTTCACCGAATCCCGGAATGATATTGATGACACCGTCAGGGAAGCCGGCTTGGTCAATTAATTCTGCCAAATAAAGAGCAGAAAGCGGTGTTTGTTCAGCCGGTTTGAGCACGATTGTACAGCCTGTTGCAAGAGCAGCGCCCATTTTCCACATCGCCATCAGGAGCGGGAAATTCCATGGAATGATCTGGCCGACGACGCCCACAGGCTCATGGCGCGTATAATTAAAATAAGCGCCGGAAACAGGAATCGTCTGTCCTGTTATTTTTGTACACCAGCCGGCGTAATAGCGCATATGCTCAATAGCCAGCGGTATATCTCCATTCGTCGTTTCATTTATCGGTTTTCCGTTATCAAGCGTTTCAAGTTGAGCAAGCTCAGTTTTATGCTCTTCCATTAAGTCTGCCAGCTTATACATCAGTCTGCTTCTTGAAGCCGGAGACATTGTTCTCCATTCTCCTTGGTCAAAGGCTTTCCGGGCAGCTTTAACCGCTTTGTCCACATCCGCAGCCTGGGCTTCATACAGCGTCATCAAAGTTTCGCCGGTCGCCGGGTTGGGTGTGTCAAATGTTGCCCCTGAGGCACTCGGAACAAACTTTCCGTCAATATAAAGCTTCTTTGTTCCTTGTAAAAATGTCTCCAGCCTTTTCGTCACTTGCATCGTTAAAGAACTCATCTGTAACAAACCTCCAGTCATTTTTTATGGTCTGTTTTGAGATTCTTGGTGATAGCACATTGATTTTCATTGATCGAATAGCAGGAATAAGCTTTGATTTTTGCTGTAAGAGTAAGCGTATACAAACATTCTATAATAGAAAACAAGGCAAAATCAATGAATAACCGATATTGCAATTTACAAAAGAAAAAAGCTACAATAAGCTTATAGATATGAAAAGGAGATTTCATTTATGATTCATAACAATTGGCTTGAAAAAGAAACAATCAAAAAGGTAAAATGTGTGCAGACAAACGCAAAAAAATATATCGTAAATCGCGTTTTAACTCCGGGAAAAGAATATGAAGTGAAAAATGAAACAGAGGAGTTTCTCTTTGTGATCGACAATACGAATAAAGTCGGTGGCTATTATAAAGAATACTTCGAAGAGGTTTAAAGCCTGAAAATCGCAGCAGAGCTGCGGTTTTTTTTTTGATAAAAACAGGAAAAATAAAACAAAATCAATGAAAACTCTAAGAACCACTTTTTTAAAAAAAACAATGCTGAATATTGAAACTTTTTTCTCTATACGTGCGTATTACTTGATGACAACAGCACAAAAGATGAAAAACAAATCAAAAATTTGAAAAATGTAATCTGTTCGTAATGGTTTAAATGTCTTCTATGTCGTATTCTTATATAGGGATAAAGGACTTATTTTTATGTAGTGAATGAATAAACAAATAGATAAATGCAGAAAGAGGGGTTCTTCATTGGGTATTTTTTCTGTTAGCAGATCAACGGATGCAAAGAAGCTTGAAGCTTTGCTCGTTGAAGGAGAAAGAATAGAATCGATTTACAAGCTCCGAGTGGACCAAATTTGCTTTACAAATAAGCGGATCATTTTTTTTGACAATAAAATGTTTTCTAAAAAGAAGGTTCGTGTATTTCTTCCATATAAAACAATTGAAAGCTTTGCGATCCAAGAAGCGGGCATGTTCGATCCGGACACTGGGCTTTTATTGATGACTAGAAGCAAAACGTTCGAATTAGAATTTGCGAAAGACACCGATTTAAGCGAAGTTCAAGCGGTGCTGACAAAGCACTTGTGCAGCTGAATATTTGATGAGCCAGCCGTTCAAAAAATGGTTAGGCTTTTTTTATATGAAAAACAGAGAAGAGCGTATATGCATTGTTCTGGTGGCGATGCGTTCAAAGATGCATTAGCTCATCTTTCTATCAAGTTCCCATGTTTGACAGTGGGCAAAACGGGAAACAGGATAGAAAGGAGAGGATACACATGGCGTTGACTAAAGAACAAAAGAAGCATCTCTATTATAAATTGCTCGATATGAAAAAAGAATTATCTGGCGAGAAGAAGGAAACAGAATCAATGACGGAAGAAGTAGGGGAGCTTTCCAATGGGGTTGACAACCACATGGCAGACCACGGCACGCTCGTCACAGACCGGATGACAGACCAAACGGTGAGAGAGATCGACCGGGAGCTGTTAGAGGAGGTCAACCATGCGTTACAAAAAATGAAAGATGGCACGTACGGAGTGTGTGAAAAAACTGGCCAAGACATTCCTTATGAAAGGCTTGAAGCTGTTCCTTATGCAAGAATGACAGTGAAGGCCCAAGCTGATATGGAGGATGATGTAGAGACAGACGCTCCATCATTTGAAAGAGAGTTTCACGAGCAGGTAAAGGATCTATCCAATAAAGAAACCATTGATCAAAAAAGCTCTCAGACGTATGAGATTTTGGATCGTGAACAAGATTCGAAGTGAAAATGGCAAGCGAGTACACCGATATTAGATGTACTTGCTTTTTTTTTTGAAAAAAATCTCATATTCAAAATAAAGTCATTGACTTTACGTAAAAAAGAAAGTAACATACTATTTGTAAGTTAATATAAAAAGTTTACCGGGAGGAATACAAATGTCTACAGTATTATTTGTAAAAACAAGCGACCGTACAGCCGAAGAAGGCGTTTCAACTAAACTTTACGAGGCTTTCTTAGCTGCTTATAAAGAAAATAACCCTGCTGATGAAGTGGTTGAATTAGATCTTCATAAAGAGAACCTACCTTACCTTGGAAGAGATATGATTAACGGAACATTTAAAGCAGGTCAAGGAATGGAAATGACAGAAGAAGAGAATAAACAAGCTGCAATTGCCGACAAATATCTGAACCAGTTTGTAAAAGCTGACAAAGTTGTTTTCGCATTCCCGCTTTGGAACTTCACAGTGCCGGCAGTTCTTCATACTTATGTTGATTACCTGTCTCGTGCAGGCGTTACATTCAAATACACACAAGAAGGACCAGTTGGGTTAATGGGAGACAAAAAAGTTGCACTCCTTAACGCGCGCGGCGGCATTTACTCTGAAGGGCCAATGGCTGCACTTGAAATGTCATTAAACTTCATGAAAACAGTTCTTGGCTTCTGGGGTGTTCAAGACTTGCACACTGTTGTTATCGAAGGACATAACGCAGCACCTGATCAAGCTCAAGAAATCGTAGAAAAAGGTTTACAAGAAGCAAAAGATCTCGCTGCGAAATTCTAATGAAACAAAGACTCCTGTCACTGGGGACTGACCCCCGTTTTTGAGACAGGGATCAAAACACCTTTTAAACAGCCAATTGTCGATAGTTTATCGGTGATTGGTTGTTTAGTTTCGTTTGAATACGAATATTGTTATAATAATAAATGTATTCTGTGACAGTGCGTTCTACGATGGTGGTCGTGGTTCGATTAATGCTGTTAAGATAGAACGTT
>NZ_JALAYA010000054.1:0-15547 GCF_026796395.1 Bacillus sp. T17B1 | reverse complement strand
TGGATCACAGGTTAAGTTCACCGCATCCTGCGGCGACACCTGTGTGACCTGCGTCATGCAGGCCTTAGTTTGACTGACTACGCACATCGCTGTGCGATTTTATAAAAAATGAATTAACAGGTACGTTTTGTCTTGTTTAGTTTTCAAAGAACTTTGTTTATCGCTCTTTAAGCGACTTTATTATCATAACACTTCCTGTCGCTTTCGTCAATAACTTTTTTCAAGAAATTCTTTTCAAAAAGCGATTCGTCATCAGCGACGTATACTAGAATAACATCTTAAATTATTAAAGTCAACATATAATATCATTTAAATAATAAATTGCTTAATGACGACTAATGCCGCTATTCCCGGTATCCCTAAAATCCCGCTGATAGCTGTTGTGACTAGATTAACCGGCACATGAATGCCAAGGCTGCCGCCAAACATATTTACACAAACCAGCAGTAAAGCGCCCGCCACAAATTTAACAGCTGTGATACCAATCCACTTTAACGGCTTTGCAGCTGAACCTGATAAAAAAAGAAGAATAACCAGTCCTAAAATAATTCCTATAATAAAAATAGGCTCCATGAATCTTCTCATCTCCTTCGCTTGTTCTAGTACAAGCTTATGAGAAGATCCAGGAGTTTAGACCACTTACTTCCACCGGCTGATTTTTAAATTTCGCTGTTTCGCTTCCCTCAAGTAAAAAAAATACTTTGCCTCAGCTATTTTCAGTTCGTATAACACTTCATCAGACGGCTCTAAGCTTTTTTCAACCAGCTTTTTTTGCCTGTTCCACTCTTCCTTTTGCTTAAAAAGCTGCTCGATTAGTTTTTCATCAAACTCTCTTCTCAATGTTTTCTTGCGAAGAAAACCCATGGATCGCTTTTTCCTCCTTACAATTCACGTCTTCCTTCAAGTGCTTTAGAAAGAGTGACCTCATCAGCATATTCCAAATCGCCGCCGACGGGCAGTCCGTGGGCAATACGGGAGAGCTTAATACCAGACGGCTTCAGTAGCCTTGATATATACATCGCCGTTGCTTCGCCTTCTATATTAGGGTTAGTTGCGAGAATCACTTCTGTCACTTGATCATCCTGTAATCGTTTTAACAATTCTGGTATTTTAATATCCTCTGGTCCGATGCCGTCCATTGGAGAAATAGCACCGTGGAGAACATGATACTGTCCATTATATTCCTTCATCTTCTCCATAGCGATAACATCCTTAGGGTCTTGCACAACACAGATAATGGACTTATCCCTGCGCGTATCTTCACATATATAGCAAGGGTCCTGATCTGTAATATGCCCGCAAACTGAACAATATGTCAGGTTGCGTTTCGCATTTACTAATGCTTTCGCAAAATCTAATACCACATCTTCTTTCATACCTAGAACAAAAAAAGCCAGACGAACCGCTGTTTTCGGTCCGATCCCTGGCAATTTCATAAAGCTGTCAATCAGCTTTGATATTGGTTCAGGATATTGCATGTTCTTTTATCCCCCTAGAATAAACCTGGCATGTTCATTCCCTTTGTAAATTGACCCATTGTTTCGTTTGTGATCTCGTCTACTTTTTTCAAAGCTTCATTCGTTGCAGCAAGCACTAAGTCTTGAAGCATGTCGATATCTTCTGGATCAACGACTTCCTCTTTGATGATGACATCCAGGATTTCTTTTTGGCCGTTTGCTTTTACTGTAACCATACCGCCGCCTGCAGTTCCTTCAACTACCTTTTCTGCAAGCTCCACTTGAGCCTTCGCCATGTCTTTTTGTATTTTTTGCATTTGTTTCATCATTTTTTGCATATTTCCCATTCCGCCACGCATAACATTCACTCTCTTTCTTTTTGTTAGTCTTTTATTTCAATTAAATCCGCTCCGACAAGCTTTTTCGCCTCGGCAATAAGCGGGTCTTCTTCAGCCGGTTCATTTGATCCTTCATTTTCCTGCTGATGATCTACTAAAAATTCTTCTCTTATTTTACCCCATTGTGCTTCAGGAACGCCAATCAAATCCATTCTTTTTCCGAGCATCGATTCTAGAATCTGCTCAAGATTGGTCCGGACTCCGTTATTATCCTCAGCGACCATTTTACAATGGATTTCGTATTTGAATTTCAGAACAAATGCCGCTGAGGCGGCAGCCACAGGTTCACTGTCATTCAGCAAAGCGGCATGTGATGCTTTATTCTGCTGTTTGAGATGAGCAAGAAGCTTGCCCCAGCTGTTTCTGAGCAGGTCAAGATCCGGTCTCGTAGCTTCCTTCAAAATCTCATGAATTCTCCCTACTGGCGCTTTGTAATTGGATTTACCGCCCTTTGGCGCGCGCGGTGTTTCTTTTTTCGGGGTTTCTGCCGTTGTTTGAATACCCGTTGTTTTGAGCCGCTCCACTTCCTGCTCGAGCTTCTGGATTTTTTTCATCAGCATATCGACTTCCGGCAGGTCGGCAGCTGGTTGATGAGACGTTTGGCAAATCTTCACCACAGCCACTTCAAAAAAGATACGGGGATGATTTGTCCATTTCATTTCCTGATGGCTTTTGTTCAGAATATCAATCATTTCATATAACGCCTGTGCCGGAATGTGTTCGCTTAGTTCCCGGAACATTTCATCAACTTTTACTTTTTCAAGCACTCCTTCTAAGCCAGGGGCTGTTTTATACAGCAGCATATCTCTGAAATAGAAAATCATATCCTCTATCAGCTTGGCTGGATCTTTCCCTTGCTGAAGCAGTTCATTTAATGTTTCCAGTGCGTCAGAAACGTTTTTATCATGAAGGGATTGTGCAAGCTTCCCTATATATAATTGAGAAACAGCTCCCGTAATTAAAAGCGCATCCTCGACTTTCAGGATATCGCCGCTGAATGATACGGCCTGATCTAGAAGGCTGAGGGCATCCCTCATTCCTCCGTCCGCCGCACTCGCAATGATATCAAGCGCCCCTTCTTCCACTTGAAGCTCTTCAGCATCAACAATTTTATTCATACACCCAACAATTGCAGGGGATGTAATTCGTTTAAAATCAAAACGCTGACATCTGGAGATAATGGTTAAAGGAATTTTGTGCGGTTCGGTTGTCGCTAAGATAAAAATACAATGCTCAGGCGGCTCTTCTAATGTTTTTAGTAACGCATTAAAGGCACCGATAGAAAGCATATGTACCTCATCTATGATATATACCTTATATGTGACGGCCGATGGGGCAAACTTCACTTTATCGCGAATGTCACGAATCTCATCAACACCGTTGTTAGAAGCGGCGTCAATTTCTATGACATCGGATATGGACCCGTTTGTTATCCCTTTACAGGCTGCACATTCGTTACATGGCTCATCAACAGGAGCGTGTTCACAGTTGACAGCTTTAGCAAATATTTTGGCCGCACTGGTTTTTCCCGTACCCCTTGGCCCGGAAAACAGGTAGGCGTGAGAAAACTTTTTTTGTAAAAGGGCATTTTGCAGCGTTTTTGTAATGTGTTCTTGTCCAACCACATCTTCAAAGCGCTGAGGCCTGAATACTCGATATAAAGCTTGGTAACTCACGGGTTTGCCCTCCTCCGTTATTCATCATTCCCATTATACATGAACCTTGTTTCGATTCCAAAAGCTCTTTTTACATAACAAAAAACTCACCTAATGATAGGTGAGTCTGAAAATTTGATGATTGATTTACCGTGCACCTTCTGTCGATTCGCTACCCTAAGCGTTACTTAAGCAGTTAGCTCGGCCCAGGCAACCCCGCGGCACATGAGAGGTTTCACTTAATGCTGCTTCCTTCCGGACCTGACATGGTTCATGAATTCCCATTGCGCAGGACCCAAACGTCAACACCACTTACTTAAGGCAGACCTTAAAGTAAACGAACCTCGAGAAGGGATTCGGCCCCGCTAGAGCGGATTGCAGGTACAGGGCACCGCTACCTCCCCGCTTAGCACGGCAAAATAAATATCAAATTTTATATCGCATCTATTGCGATGCATACATAAGTATATCGTTTCCCCCTGAAAATTGCAACCGGCCTACTCAGACAAGTTTTTCCTGAAGGATTTCTTCTTTTTTCGCAGTTCTCTAAAAAATGAACTGAGCATTTCTCCGCATTCCTCCTCAAGTACTCCGCTCACCACTTCAGCCTGGTGATTAAAGCGCTCTTCCTGCAAAAGATTCATAAGTGTGCCTGAACAGCCACCTTTGGGGTCAAATGCACCAAATACCACTTTTTCTACTCGCGAAAGCACGACGGCACCAGCACACATCGGACAAGGCTCAAGTGTCACATAAAGAGTTGCACCCTCCAGCCGCCACGTTCCCAGCGCCTTACACGCTTCATCAATTACAAGCATTTCCGCATGAGCGATTGACCGCTGTTCCGTTTCTCTTAAATTATGTGCACGCGCTATGATTTCATCGTTAACGACAAGCACGGCGCCGATTGGCACTTCACCTTTCTCTTCAGCTTTTCTCGCTTCTTTAATTGCTTCTTTCATATAAAGTTCATCTTGTGTCATAAGGATAAGCTCTCTTTACAAAGTTTTTTTATTGCCTAAAAAGGCTACATAACAACTATAACTGAAACGGAAAGGAGACTGTCAATTGTCCAAAGCAGACACAGCTCTTCTCATTGTAGACATGATCAATAATTTTGAATTCGATATGGGAGAAAGCCTCGCCAAAAAAACAGAAAAAATCGTTCCTCATATTTTATCATTAAAAGAACATGCGAGACAAAATGACTGGCCGATTATTTACATTAATGATCATTATGGACTTTGGCAAGCTGATATTAAAAATATTCAGCAAGAATGCACGAATGAAAGAAGCAAGGATATTATCAGGCAAATAGCTCCGGAAGATGCTGATTATTTTTTAATTAAACCGAAGCATTCCGCCTTTTACGAAACTGCCCTTCACACTCTCCTTACTGAATTGCAGGTAAAACATATTATCTTAACAGGTATAGCCGGTAACATATGCGTTCTGTTTACCGCTAATGACGCTTACATGAGGGAATACAGCATCACGATCCCTAAGGACTGCATTGCCTCAAATCGTGACGAAGACAACGAATTTGCCTTAACCATGATGGAGAATGTTCTTCTTGCGGAAATTACGATGGAGGAACAAATTACAGAAAAATAAACATGATCAGCGCGTTTCTTTCATACATTGATAGCGATATGAAAGGAGGCGTTTTTCATTCAAATTCATGTGGTGAATCAAGGCGACACTCTCTCTGCTATCGCTGCACAATACAGAACAACTGTAAATGAAATCACAGAAACGAATGAAATACCTAATCCCGACAACCTTGTTGTCGGACAAACCATTGTCATACCAATAGCCGGCCAGTTCTATGATGTTCAACAAGGTGATACCCTGACATCTATCGCACGGCAGTTCAATACAACAGCAGCCGAGCTTGCCAGGGTTAACCGAATCCAGTTAAATACCGTACTGCAGATTGGTTTCCGCTTATACATCCCTCCGGTTCCTAAACGAGACATCGAATCAAATGCTTATTTGGAACCCCGCGGAAATCAAGTCAGTGAAAATCTCCAGCAGGCGGCCAGAGAAGCGTCACCCTACTTAACGTACCTTGGCGCATTCAGTTTCCAGGCACAACGTGACGGAACCTTAGTCGCTCCACCTTTAACGAATTTAAGAAGCATTGCAGAGAATCAAAACACGACATTGATGATGATTATAACGAACTTAGAAAACCAGGCATTCAGCGATGAACTCGGCCGAATCCTTTTGAACGACGATACTGTTAAAAGAAGACTATTAAATGAAATCGTCGAGAATGCCAAAAGATATGATTTTTATGATATTCATTTTGACTTTGAATATTTACGGCCTCAGGATAGAGAAGCCTATAATCAGTTTCTACGTGAAGCAAGGGATCTTTTCCATCGAGAAGGCCTAGAAATTTCTACAGCGCTTGCCCCTAAAACAAGCGCAACACAGCAGGGCAGATGGTACGAAGCCCATGATTACAGAGCCCATGGCCAAATTGTCGACTTTGTTGTTCTCATGACATATGAATGGGGCTATAGCGGCGGACCAGCTCAAGCCGTTTCGCCGATTGGGCCTGTTCGGGATGTCATAGAATATGCTTTGACTGAAATGCCTGCGAATAAAATTGTCATGGGCCAGAATTTATATGGGTATGATTGGACGCTTCCGTATACAGCAGGAGGAACCCCGGCAAGAGCAGTAAGCCCTCAGCAAGCCCTTGTCATTGCCGATCAAAACAATGCATCTATTCAGTATGACGAAACAGCTCAAGCGCCTTTTTTCCACTATACTGATGCAGAAAACAGAAGGCACGAGGTATGGTTCGAGGATGCCCGCTCGATACAAGCAAAATTCAATCTGATTAAAGAGCTGAATTTGAGGGGCATTAGCTATTGGAAGTTAGGTCTTTCCTTTCCCCAAAACTGGCTGTTGCTGTCTGATCAATTTAATATTGTCAAAAAGACGTTTCGATAATTTGGAAACGTCTTTTTTCATGATGCACCCAAGGGTTGTGATACAATATGAAGGTCGGTAACTGACGAACGTTTTTCAGAAATAAGGAGGATTCCGATGAATACAGCCCCTTTTATTGCAATAGAAGGTCCTATCGGGGCAGGAAAAACAACCCTCGCAACAATGCTCTCACAAGAGTTTGGATTCCCTATGATTAGTGAGATTGTTGAGGATAACCCATACCTTGATAAGTTTTATGACAATATAGAGGAATGGAGCTTCCAGCTTGAAATGTTTTTTCTTTGTCACAGATACAAACAGCTTGAAGATACCAGCGCTCACTTCTTAAAAAAGGGACAGCCTGTGATAGCTGATTACCACATTTATAAAAATGTGATTTTTGCGGAACGCACCCTGTCTCAGCATCAGCTGGAAAAATATAAAAAGATTTTTCACCTGCTAACGGATGATTTGCCAAAGCCAAATTTCATCATTTACATAAAGGCTAGTCTGCCCACATTGCTACACCGTATTGAAAAACGCGGACGCCCCTTTGAGAAAAAAATTGAAACAAGCTATTTGGAGCAGCTGATCGCAGATTATGAAGTTGCCATCAAACAGTTGCAGGAAGCAGATCCTGAACTAACAGTGCTAACTATAGATGGTGATTCAAAGGATTTCGTTTTGAATAAGAGCGACTTTGAACGCATTGCCGCCCATGTAAAGGAGCTTATCGTATGAAGGAACATCATATCCCGAAGAATTCAATTATCACAGTAGCAGGAACAGTAGGCGTCGGAAAATCGACTTTAACAAGAGCTTTGGCTAAAAGGCTTGGATTTAAAACCTCTATGGAGGAAGTCGATCATAATCCATACTTAGAAAAGTTCTATCATGATTTTGAACGTTGGAGCTTTCACCTACAAATCTATTTCTTAGCTGAACGATTCAAAGAACAGAAAACAATTTTTGAAGCCGGCGGAGGATTTGTACAGGATCGTTCTATTTATGAAGACACAGGAATTTTCGCAAAAATGCATGCTGACAAAGGGACAATGTCAAAGATTGATTATAAAACTTACACAAGCCTTTTCGAAGCAATGGTCATGACTCCGTATTTCCCACACCCAGATATATTGATCTATTTAGAAGGAGATCTAGATAACATTTTAAATCGGATTGAAGAACGCGGCCGTGAAATGGAGCTCCAGACAAGCCGGTCTTATTGGGAAGAAATGCATACCCGCTATGAAAACTGGATAAGTGGTTTTAACGCCTGCCCTGTTTTAAAGCTCAGGATTGAGGATTATGATCTGCTGAACGACGAAAGCTCGATTGAAAATATTGTAGATCAAATCGCTTCAGTTATTCATGTAAATCAAAAAAAGTGAATCTCAACTGAGATTCACTTTTTCTCTATAATAAAAAATCCGTTGCATCAAATGCAACGGACAAAACAATCTCCAATATATGCTTGTGTTTCATTAGAATTAAAATCAATATGGCGGAGGAAGAGGGATTCGAACCCCCGCGGGCTTTGACACCCCTGTCGGTTTTCAAGACCGATCCCTTCAGCCGGACTTGGGTATTCCTCCGTATCGACAAGACTTACTATATCATGAATGTTCTTATAGGGTCAAGCATTTTTAAAAACTTTTTTGTTTTTATAAAAAAAATCGTGTTTACTCAGGCAAAAAGGCGCACCTTGCCAGGCACACCTTTTCACAATTTTTATGGTTTTATTACTTCTTTATTCCCCATATAAGGACGAAGCACTTTTGGAATTACAACGCTTCCGTCTTCCTGCTGATAATTTTCTAAGATAGCGGCTACTGTTCTTCCAACCGCCAGCCCTGAACCGTTTAGTGTGTGCACATGCTCAGGCTTGCCTTTCGCTTCACGTCTAAAACGAATGTTCGCACGTCTTGCCTGGAACGCTTCAAAGTTGCTGCAAGAAGAGATTTCACGATATGTGTCTTGGCTTGGAATCCAAACTTCGATATCGTATTTTTTTGCAGCCGTAAAGCCCAGATCACCCGTACACATGCTCATCACACGGTATGGAAGTTCAAGCAGCTGGAGAACTCGCTCTGCTTGGTTTGTAAGCTTCTCTAATTCTTCATAAGAATCTTCAGGCTTCACAAACTTCACAAGCTCAACTTTATTAAATTGGTGCTGACGTATTAATCCGCGTGTATCACGCCCTGCTGAACCAGCTTCAGAACGGAAGCATGCACTGAATGCCGCATAGTTAATCGGCAGGCTGTCACCTGAAAGGATTTCGTCACGATGCATGTTTGTAATCGGCACTTCCGCAGTTGGAATCAAGAAGTAATCTTCTTCTCTGATTTTAAACGCATCCTCTTCGAACTTAGGAAGCTGACCCGTTCCTGTCATGCTTGCGCGGTTTACCATATAAGGCGGAATCACTTCAGTATAGTTATACTCATCTACATGAAGATCAAGCATAAAGTTATAAAGCGCACGCTCCAGACGAGCACCTAAACCTTTATAGAACACGAAACGGCTTCCCGTTACTTTTGCAGCACGTTCAAAATCTAAAATCCCGAGCTCATCTGCAATATCCCAGTGCGGTTTCGGCTCGTAAGCAAATGAAGGCTTATCTCCCCATTTACGCACTTCTATGTTGTCGTCTTCTGTTTCACCGACAGGGACAGAGTCATGAGGAATGTTTGGGATTGAAAGAAGAATGGTATCAAGCTCAGATTCCACTGATCTTAATTCTTCATCAAGTGTTTTAATTTCCTCGCCGACTTCACGCATTTCTTTAATAATATGATCGGCGTCTTTTTTCTCACGTTTCAGCACAGCAACCTGCTGAGATACTTCATTCCGCTTTCCTTTTAACTCTTCAACCTTGCCGATCAGCTCTCTTCGTCTATCGTCTAGCGCCTCAAACTTATCAAAATCAGTTAAGTCTTCGCCTTTGTGTACAAGCTTTGCTTTAATTTCTTGAAAATTTGCTCTCAGCATTTTCATATCAAGCATGCGAAACACTCCTTTTTTATTGATTTTTCGAAAATAAAAAGAGCCCTCATCCCCATAAAGGGACGAGAGCTCTCGCGTTGCCACCCTGATTGAAAACAAGCCAAAGACTCGTTTTCCACTTTCACACATAACGGTTATCCCGTAAATGCCTACTTGTTTCAGCATTTCGCTCAAGGATGGATTCAGACAGCATCTTTCACCGATTCGCACCAACCATCGGCTCTCTTAGAAAGAGAGGCTTCTTACTAGTTCCTATCAACGCTTTTCGATCTTTATTTGTGCTTATAATGTACTATAAGTTTCCACAGCTTTCAACTGTTTTATACAAGTGCTTTCTGTTTGTATTCCTCAACCATTTGAACGAACAGCTGTGTTACTCGGGGATCTTCTGTCAGCTCCGGATGGAACGAGCAGCCCAGGAATTGATCCTGTTTAGCAGCTACAATACGACCATTATGCTCCGAAAGAACCTCCACATTTTCTCCAGCTTCTAAAATATGCGGCGCGCGGATGAATACACCTGTGAAAGGCTCGTCCAGGCCTTTGATTGTTAAATCAGCTTCAAAGCTGTCAACCTGCCGGCCAAACGAATTACGCTCCACTACCACATTCAGCAGACCTAAATGAGGATTATCTGAACCAGCGATTTCTTTTGCTAGTATGATTAATCCGGCACATGTCCCGAACATCGGTTTTCCCTGAGCAGCAAATTGACGTAGCGGTTCCATGAATTGATACGTATCAATCAAACGGCGCATCGTCGTACTCTCACCGCCAGGTAAAATCAGTCCGTCAATTTCGTTCAGCTGCTCCGGGCGTTTAATGACAAGACCAGCCGCGCCGCATGCTTCAATTGCATGGATATGCTCTCTAACTGCTCCTTGAAGTCCTAGTACTCCTATTGTTAACATGTCAGCAGCGCTCCTATATTCTTACCAGCCGCGTTCTTGCATACGCTGTTCTGGAAGTAAGTTTGAGATTTCAATCCCTTTCATTGCAGTACCAAGCTCTTTTGAAAGGTCAGCGATCAATTTGTAATCTGTGTAGTGAGTTGTTGCTTCCACAATTGCTTTCGCAAACTTAGCAGGGTTGTCTGATTTGAAAATACCAGAACCGACAAATACTCCGTCAGCACCAAGCTGCATCATGAGAGCAGCATCAGCAGGAGTGGCTACACCGCCAGCAGCAAAGTTAACGACTGGAAGCTTGCCATCTTTTTTAATTTGAAGAAGAAGCTCGTAAGGAGCACCTAAGTTTTTCGCTTCTGTCATGATTTCATCATCACTCATCGCAACTACTTTGCGCACTTGAGCATTTACTTTGCGCATATGGCGAACTGCCTCAACGATATTTCCTGTTCCAGGCTCACCTTTCGTACGAAGCATAGAAGCGCCTTCAGCAATACGGCGCGTTGCTTCACCGAGATCACGGCAGCCGCAAACGAAAGGAACTGTGTATTCATTTTTATTCAAATGAAATTCTTCGTCAGCCGGAGTCAGAACTTCACTTTCATCAATATAGTCAACACCCATAGCTTCAAGCACACGCGCTTCAACAATATGTCCGATACGCGCTTTTGCCATTACTGGGATAGATACTGCATTCATTACTTCTTCCACGATTGTAGGGTCAGCCATACGGGCAACTCCTCCAGCCGCGCGAATATCAGCTGGTACACGCTCTAGCGCCATTACAGCTACAGCTCCAGCCTCTTCGGCAATTTTCGCTTGTTCCGCATTGATGACGTCCATGATGACGCCGCCTTTTTGCATTTCTGCCATTCCGCGTTTCACACGTTCAGTACCTGTTTGAGCCATTTCTTGGTCCCCCTAATCAAGATATAATTGTATAATTTCTAATCCTTATTGTATCCTAGAAATCCAATAATTCATATGGATATATATTATTTTATTCGGTTTTTAGCGCTTTGAAATCATTTTTTCTTAAAAATTAAGTCTTTTCAGTATATTAAGCGAAAGAGCCCTAATATACATCAGAGCTCTTTCATTTGATTAAAACCAGCCGGTTACCGTATCAACAATGCTTCCCCAAATGCCGGCAAAAAATCCGCCAATACTGCGCATTGTTAGAACAAACCAATTTGCTTTTTCTACATTTTCTTTTGTAACAAGGTCTGCGCCAGCAAGATTGCTGTTAAGGAATCCATAATCCTTTTCATCACCAGTATATTCTGCAGTCAGTTTCCCAACCTTGGTTCCTTTCTTCACAGGAGCAGTCAAGGTCTCTTTACTTAGTGTGACCTTCGCTTTGTAATTCTTTTCTTCGCCATTTTTGACAGGAAGAGAGAACGCTTTGTTTGTCACAATGCCTACTTCTTTCTCTTTACCCTTATCAACTGAAATCGTTTTATGGCCTTTTACTTGATCGCCTTCAGCATAGATTTCTTTCATGGAGAAATTGTCAAAAGCATAATCAAACATTTTTTTCGTTTCATCGAAACGGCCTGTATGTAGATTGCCTTTTGCGTTTAATACAACAGTAATAACACGCATTCCATTGAGTTCAGCTGTTCCTGTAAAGCATGAACCCGCAGAGTCAGTAGAACCTGTTTTCAGTCCGTCTACAGTCGCTTTTTTATACTCGCTGACAAGCCCTTTCAGCATGAAGTTCCAGTTTGGCATGTCCATTTCATCATCAGTGCCTTCCCTGAACTTCGTTTTGGCTATGCTTGAAGTCTCCAGAACCTTAGGGTAGTCAGTAATCAAGTGATCCGCAAGAATCGCCATGTCCTTGGCAGAAACTTCACTTTCTTCATCTTCACTTGTCCCCTCAGGCTGATGCCCGTGAAGATCTTTGTTTTCAAGACCTGTTGCGTTAACAAATTTGTAATCTGTTAAGCCTAGTTCTTTTGCTTTTGCATTCATTTTCTCAACAAACTTAGTTTCAGAACCTGCAACGACTTCTGCTATCGCAATAGCAGCAGCATTTGCAGAGTAAATTGCAGTAGCTTGGTATAATTCTTCTACTGTGTATTTTCCATCTTTCCGAAGAGGAACGTTTGATAAGCTGTTATCTTGGGAAATCTCATACACATAGTCATCAGGCGTATAGGTTTGATCCCATTTCACTTTACCTTGATCAATTGCTTCTAATAACAGATACTCTGTCATCATTTTTGTCATACTTGCAATTGGCAGCCTCTTATCTGCATTTTTACTGTACAGAATTTTACCTGAAGAAGCTTCGATCATAATAGCAGCAGATGCATTAATATCAATTGGATCGCTGGCTGCTTTGGCTTTTGACATTGGTGCCAGACAAGTCACAGCTAGTGTTAACACAACCAATGACATCAATAGCTGTTTACATTTCTTGATGTTCAATCGTACGACCTCCGTATTTCATATTCTTCATCTATAATTAAGCCGTTAAGGACATTTTCAATGCACAACAGTATAAATTTTATCATAATCAGTATAAAAAAAATAGACAGAGTCAGAGACCCTGTCAAATGTTTTTAATTTGTAACAATTTATTACGAAATTGTATAGTTTGGAGATTCTTTTGTAATCTGTACATCATGCGGATGGCTTTCACGAAGTCCTGCGCCAGTCATGCGAATGAACTGGGCTTCTTCTCTTAAAGCGTGAAGATCTTTAGAGCCGCAATACCCCATTCCAGAACGAAGACCGCCGACTAGCTGATAAACTGTCTCTTCAACTGGTCCTTTGTAAGGTGTGCGTCCTTCAATTCCTTCAGGAACAAATTTTTTGTTTTCTTCTTGGAAGTAACGGTCTTTACTTCCTTTTTCCATTGCAGCAACTGACCCCATACCGCGGTATACTTTAAATCTTCTGCCTTGGTAGATTTCAGTATCACCAGGGCTTTCTGACGTGCCTGCAAGCAAGCTTCCAAGCATAACAGCATGTCCACCGGCTGCTAATGCTTTAGTGATATCACCAGAGAATTTAATTCCGCCATCTGCGATGATTGTCTTGCCGTGTTTTCTTGCTTCAGTCGCACAATCATAAATTGCTGTAATTTGCGGAACACCGACACCGGCTACTACGCGTGTAGTACAAATTGAACCAGGTCCGATTCCAACTTTGACAACATCTACTCCAGCTTCAATAAGAGCTCTTGTCGCTTCAGCTGTTGCCACGTTTCCAGCAATAATGTTTAATTCAGGATATGTTTCACGGATTTTTGTTACTGTGTTTAATACGCCTTGGGAATGTCCGTGAGCTGTATCAATAACAATAACATCGACATTGGCTTCAACAAGCTTTTTGACACGAGTCATTGTGTCGCCAGTTACGCCAACTGCCGCGCCAACGATCAGACGTCCGTGAATGTCTTTAGAAGAGTTCGGGAACTCAATGACTTTTTCAATGTCTTTAATCGTGATAAGACCTTTTAATTTATTCTGGTCATCAACGAGAGGAAGCTTTTCAATTTTATGTTTCTGCAAAATCTTTTCAGCTTCATCAAGAGTCGTTCCTACAGGTGCAGTAACAAGCTCTTCTTTTGTCATGACATCGCTGATTTTCATTGAGTAGTCAGAAATAAAACGAAGATCACGGTTTGTAATAATTCCGACAAGCTTTTGGTCCTCTTTGTTATCTACAATCGGAACACCGGAAATTCTATATTTCCCCATCAAGTGCTCCGCATCAAATACTTGGTGATCAGGAGTTAAAAAGAAGGGATTTGTGATAACGCCGCGCTCAGAACGCTTTACTTTATCAACTTGTTCAGCCTGCTGTTCAATGGACATATTTTTATGGATGATGCCCAAGCCGCCCTGTCTAGCCATTGCAATTGCCATCGCTGATTCTGTTACAGTGTCCATACCTGCGCTGATGACTGGAATATTCAGCTTTAACGTTTTTGTTAGTTCTACAGATAAATCCACATCGCGCGGAAGTACCTCTGACTTGGCTGGCAAAAGCAGCACATCGTCGAACGTTAAGCCTTCTTTTGAAAATTTACTTTCCCACATTAGTAAATCCCCCTCTTTTCGGCAAAATATTATATGTAGATTATCAACTAGCCAAGAGCCTGTCAAGGAAGCGAGAAAGAGTTGAAATATTTAGATAACGGAAAGGAAATAGAAGTACAGATGACATATCATGAGTGGAAAGACTTAGCGCTATTTTATTCCGTTGAATCGACCCAAAAATTTCTAGAAAAGGTTTATACCTTAAACGGGATTGAAGATGCAAAAAAGAACTCTTTTAAAAACAGTGAACGGTTTATATATTTCTTAAAGCATGCCGAATCGTTTTATAAACAAGCTTCATATTCCCCTTTAGAAATCAAACCGATTCTTTTATTTTACGGAATGGCACAGCTCATCAAAGCATGCCTCATAACACGGGATCCTCATTATCCAAGCCATACATCAATACTGGCCCATGGCGTAACAACAAGAAAGCGAAAGAAACAGAATTATTGTTTTAGCGATGATGAAGTAAAAATACAACGCAACGGCCTATGCATGCATTTCATGAAACACTTATTCGGACAATCGGATATAGTAGATGAACGGTACACCATGAAAAAATTATTAATTGCGATTCCAGAACTAAGTGATACTTTCTATTTTCAGCAGAAAGAACGTTTTATGACAAAAATAAAAAAGGAAAAGGACAGGATTGCTGTACCAGAAGATGTAGTAATCAATTATAAAATGTCTGATTCAAGATTTGCCGAATATATGTCCCATCATTTTCAATGGTCTTTTGAAAGAAAAAATAAACACGAGCTGCTGTTTGGAATTTCATCGCAAGACATGAAGCCATGGACATCAGTCAGCTTGTTGTATGACATGGGTAAGAACCAATACTTTATCCCTGCTCAAAAAGAACAATTTCTGAGACTTCCTGAAATGGCAATTCATTACCTAGTATTGTACAACATAGGGATGATTGCGAGGTATGAGACAGAGTGGTGGTATGAGTTGTTAACGCAGCATATAAGTGATGATTACGTGCTAATTCAGCAGTTTTTATTAGTAACAGAAAACAAATTCCCAAAATACGCTTTTCAATTTCTTCTTCATTTTTGACAAACAAAAAACCCAGCTCAATGAGCTGGGTTTAACCTTGCTTGGCGGCGT
>NZ_JALAYA010000053.1:0-4399 GCF_026796395.1 Bacillus sp. T17B1 | reverse complement strand
TCAAAAACGGGGGTCAGTCCCGCATCCCCCCGCTCTTTTTATTGTTTCTTTTTTTCCGATCCCTTTGATTTCTCTCTTCGCTTCTTTTTCCAAACGGCTATGATAAACAAGAAAAGCGGAAACAAAAGCTGAAAGGGCAAATGAATATACAGCGGCACCACCTTTAGGCCTTCGTTCAGATGCTCTGAAAAATTAGTCGCAATCGTAATAGAAAGGATTAGGATGCCCAATCCCATTGGATAAGCCAATTGGGAAGGTTTTTTTTCCTTAAAGAGCGTGGATGTGCCCACCACCACTGCGTATAAATAGAGGCTGACCTTGAAGAAACCGCCGATGATCAGAGCCAGCATAAAAAAGACATCGAGACGGTCTAGAAATTCTTCAACCTTAATCGTCTGAATCGTACTTAAAAGCGGAAACTGGGATCTGAGTGTAAGATCAACATCGAGCACGCTGATATTAATTGCCACGCTCAGCGCCACAACCATTCCGCTGATGGCTATGGCGGCCATTCCCACTTTCTTCACATCTTTTCGGTCATTAAGATGAGGGAATATCATCACAAATAAAACCACTTCACCAAACGGAACGTACATGGTCTGTGTGAAAACAGAGTGAATGACAGGAACAATGCCGTCTTCTAGGATCGGTTTTAAATTCTGCGTATCTATCGAACCCGAGACAATAATCAGAACAAGGCCGAGGGCGCCCAGTAAATACATGGCTCCGAAAAGAAGCTCAGCCGCACGTGCGAGCACTTCAATTCCTTTTCTGACGGCATATATGCTAACAATCATTAATAAAGCGTTCACGATCAGAATAGGCGTATCATGATAGGCAAACGTTAACAGCATTTCCCCAAAATCTCGCAGCACCCGGGCGGCGATATAGGCAAAGTACAGGATATACAGAAATGAAAACAGCCAGCTTAGCTTGGTTCCCAGCATATCATCCATATATTCTTTCGGTGAAGATTCGGGGTAACATTGATAAATGCCTTGATACAAATAGTAAAGTAACAAACCGGCCGCACAGCCTAATAGAACTGCGATCCAAGCATCCCTGCGCGCCATTGAACCCGGTGTTATCAATAAAGAGCTGCCCAGCTCAAAAATGATAAGCATGACAAACAGCTGCCGTATGCTGATTTTGGCTTTTTCCACCTGGTATGTCCCCTTTCTCCAGACCTATTCACCTTCAAGCTGGTGTTGAATTGGATTGTTTCGCAATCCCGTTCTTCTGATATACGTCTCTGCCTTCACATCGACTGGCAGTTCGGGCAAATACTCTTTATCCCAAGTGTCTTTCATTTTTTCCCACTGCTTCGGATACCTTCTGTATATTGTGTCACCAAAACCGATAAAATCAATTTTGTTCTTCTTGACCATTTTCACAGTGTTGGTGATCTCCTTTTCCAGTTCTTTGTTGAGAGCTTTTTCAATGGCAGACAGCTCCTTTGGATCAGACAATTGGAAAGGGTATTTGACAGCATCTATAATTCCTTCAACCGCCACACGCACGTGGATGTGCGGACGTCCGTTCCGCATCTCAGGTACGAGCTTAGTGGTTTGATGAGTGACCTGTAAGCTGACCGCGTCCTTTGTCTTGTCCCAATCAGCATTAATAAATGTATGCTGAACCTTGTTCATAAGCCAGACAGCTCCAACGCTTTCCCTATCCTCGATCCAATACTTTAAATGTCCTGACTTATTAAAAACCGCCAAACCGTCTGCCTGAAGAATGGCTTTTGGATCTGTCGCCTGCGTGTTTTCCATGCTGATTCCTTTTTTATCGTCGCCAATCATCATATATCCTGGGATAACCGGTGCTCTTGTGTTGATGGCAAGTTGTTTCAGGACGTCCTGAATATTGGTTTTGACCACCCGTCCGTATTGCGCCTCCGTGAAATCGAGTGTTTTATTGACTTTATTTGACGGGATTTTATCAATCGGCGTCAGGATTTTCACGATGTTTTCCGCTTTCGTTTTATGAGCGATGACAACCGTGGCCGTTGTCCTGAATTCTGTGTCGCGATCAAGATTATCTAACACAAAATCCAAGCCTTCCTCTCTCGCCAGCTTTTCACTGATCGCAACGAGATTGGTATGGGCAAAGTAAAGCCGCCGGGATACCTTCATGGAAGCTTTTCTGAGCGCTTCCGTCATGTTGTCGCCCACAATTGAATAAACGGATACAGGCGGCCTGTCTCCAGCACCGCCTCCCTGAAGCCCGCCGGCAACATTTCCGGGATTGATAATTTGAAGATGCAGCACGTAATTGCCTTCGTTCGTTCGATCGATGCCAATCGCCGAGATAATCGCAAGGTCCGTCAGTTCCCGCTTATCCCAGCAGCCGGGCAGCACAATCACACTCAAAAGCATGAGAACGGCTAATACACGTTTACGTACCATTCTGATCCCCTTCTTCCAAGTCCTTGTTTACCATTCCGCGTGAAGCGTCAGGTTTTGGGCGCTGATCATCCCCCTGCCGTACCTTATCTTGCTTGCTGACCGATTCAGGCCTATTTTCGTCAGCCCACCATGGAACCCTGAACAGTGTGTCCTTTACCCCTTGAGATGAAAAAGGAGCGAGCGGCGACATATAAGGAACACCGAAAGAGCGCAGGCTGCATAAATGGACAAACATCATAATGATGCCTAAAATCAGCCCGTAAAACCCCATAATAGAGGACGCAATAATAAAGATAAATCGAATGAGACGGGCTGAAATCGCCATGGCGAAAGCGGGTGTCGCGAAGCTGGCAATCGCGGTGATCGCAACGATAATGACCATGGCCGGAGAGACGATACCAGCCTGTACGGCAGCCTGTCCGATAACAAGCGCACCTACGATTGATACCGCCGAGCCAACGACACGCGGCAGCCTGACGCCGGCTTCTCTGAGAATCTCAAAAGCAACCTCCATCGTAAGTGCTTCGACGACAGCTGGAAACGGGACAATTTCCCGTTGGGCTGCAATGACAACTAACAGCTGCGTCGGGATCATTTCCTGGTGAAATGTAGTGGCTGCCACGTAAACAGCCGGAGCCACGAGTGAAATAAAAAAGACTAAAACCCGCAGAACCCGTATGCTCGTCGCAATGTCAAAACGCGAATAGTAATCTTCAACAGACTGAAAGAATTGAACAAATAAGGCCGGGGCAATAAGAACAAACGGCGTTCCGTCCACAACAATCGCAAATCTTCCTTCTAACAGATTTCCCGCTACAACATCAGGGCGTTCTGTATGATACATGGTCGGAAACGTCGTAAAGGTTTCATCTTCAATCAGCTGCTCGATATATCCAGATTCTAAAATACTGTCTATGTCTATTTTTTTCAGGCGCTGCTTCACTTCCTTCAGCACCTTTTCATCACAAATGCCATGAATGTACATGAGCGCGACATCCGTGTGGGTTACAGACCCTATTTTCATTTTTTCTACCCATACATTCGGATTTTTGATGTATCGGCGAATCATGGAAATATTGGTTTCAAGAGACTCTGTAAACCCTTGGCGCGGGCCGCGGAAGGACACCTGGGTGCTCGGCTCTTGGATGGAACGCTGTTCTCCCCCTTGAGTGCTGCAGATAAGTGCCTCTTCAGAACCGTCTGCAAAAACGAGCGCATTGCCGACCATTAATTCAGAAAAAAGGTTGTCCCAGCTCTTTTCCGCTTTCACTCCGCCTAATGGGAGCGTTTTTTCCAGAATCTGCTGGATCACATCAGGGTTTTGGATAGACTCATCCTGTACCAAAGGCTCGATTAACGATTCATGGATCGTGCTATTATCGACCAGTCCTGCAATATAAATAACAGCTAAATGGACACGGTCCTGCTCACCGATTTTGATCTCACGAATAATGACATCGGAACTGCTTCCGACTGTCTTCTTCGTTTCCGCTATATTTTTGGCCAAACTTGCGGAAACGAGAACCGGTCTTTCTTTTTCTTGCGACTGATCCTGATTCTTTTCTTCTGTTTTCTGTTTATCTTTCGAATCGGTCTCTTTCTTTTGCTTAGAAAATAAAGGCATACACAAAATACCTTTCCTTGTTATTTTCTCATATTCTTCCTTTTGGAGTTCATATTATGCATACCGATGGCTGCGGTATAACTTTTCCGATAAAGATAGACACTAAAAGCGGAGGGTGATGAACCATGAAGATATTAGGCGTGACAGGGGTCTTACTGATTTGTTTATTAACCATTTCTGTTTTGATGGACATGCTACAAGGTTTCAGTTTGACAGAAGCCATTTATAACAATATGTCCAGCTTTAAGATGACGACGTTTGCAGAATGGGTCGTACTTTTATTTTTTGTTTTCATACTAGTGAGAGAAGTGTATGCAACCCATAAATCGAAAAAAAAGAACCCCTGAAGTGAAGTGACCCCCTA
>NZ_JALAYA010000052.1:334-681 GCF_026796395.1 Bacillus sp. T17B1 | reverse complement strand
GGTCCGGAGTATTCTTCTGAATTAGAGAAACTGCAGGCAGAGAATCGTTATCTGCGACAACAGAATGAAGTGTTAAAAAAGTACAACGAATTGGAAAGGAAGTTGATAGCGAAACGTCAGTCGAACTTATAGAAGTATTGCACAGTACAATGACCGTGCAGGATATCTGTATTCATTTAGGTATCTCTCGAGCGTCTTATTATCGTTGGAAGAAGAATCTGACGAAAGATCATTCCAAGCACCATTTGGAAAAACAAATCGGCACGTTGTGCCGAGAGCACAAGTATCGGTATGGATATCGAAAAATCACAGCCATACTAAAAACGAGAATGCGTATTAACCATAAA
>NZ_JALAYA010000052.1:0-237 GCF_026796395.1 Bacillus sp. T17B1 | reverse complement strand
TCACATATTTGCCTTATGGACAAAAACAATTGTACCTTTCCAGTATATTAGATGTATACAATGGAGAAGTGATTGCTTTTACGATTGGCGATAAGCAGGACACAGACTTTGTATTAGACACACTTGATCAGCTGCCAACACTGCCTGAGAACTGCATGTTACATAGTGACCAAGGTTCTGTGTATACATCCTACGAGTATCAAAAAGCTGTTAATACAAAAGGCATTACCATGAGCA
>NZ_JALAYA010000051.1:0-705 GCF_026796395.1 Bacillus sp. T17B1 | reverse complement strand
CTGCAGGCAGAGAATCGTTATCTGCGACAACAGAATGTAGTGTTAAAAAAGTACAACGAATTGGACAGGAAGTTGATAGCGAAACGTCAGTCGAACTTATAGAAGTATTGCACAACACAATGACCGTGCAGGATATCTGTATTCATTTAGGTATCTCTCGAGCGTCTTATTATCGTTGGAAGAAGAATCTGACGAAAGATCATTCCAAGCGCCATTTGGAAAAACAAATCGGCACGTTGTGCCGAGAGCACAAGTATCGGTATGGATATCGAAAAATCACAGCCATACTAAAAAAGAGAATGCGTATTAACCATAAAACTGTTCAACGTATTATGCAGAAAAATCAATGGCAGTGCCGGGTTAAGGTGAAAAAGCGCAAGAAGAATGGGCAGCCATATGCCGTGGTCGATAATATATTGGATCGGAACTTTCAGTCTGATCGCCCTCTTGAAAAACTAGTAACGGACATCACATATTTGCCTTATGGACAGAAACAATTGTACCTTTCCAGTATATTAGATGTATACAATGGAGAAGTGATTGCTTTTACGATTGGCGATAAGCAGGACACAGACTTTGTCTTAGACACACTTGATCAGTTGCCAACACTGCCTGAGAACTGCATGTTACATAGTGACCAAGGTTCTGTGTATACATCCTACGAGTATCAAAAAGCTGTTAACACAAAAGGCATTACCATGAGCA
>NZ_JALAYA010000050.1:0-27053 GCF_026796395.1 Bacillus sp. T17B1 | reverse complement strand
CTCATCTTATGGGGTCAGTCCCCTGCGATAGGAGTTTTTTGTATACATATTATCTAGAAGAAAGAGAACGAAAAAGGCTGTTTTTTTATTGTAATATATTTTTTATTTGTCAAATCGTCAGATATAATAGCGAAAAAGCAGTTTTAATCGCTGGAAAAAGTTTTTCTAAACAATTGTTCTGGCCCCTTGATAAAAATCGGCTGATGGTGTACTATATAAAAGAAGCTACTTTGTGCGTATTGTTAATTAAGTTTTAACCTTTAAGCTGTAATAGGGAGTTTTATATCGAAGCTGGAATGTCATGCCTCCATTGCAGAGGACGACAGGAACGTTTCTGCAAACACCCACTTTGAGGAGTGGTGGTTTAAAACTTTCTTACTTGCATACGGCAAGACGTAGCGAAAGCCATTTCCTTTTTGGAAATGGCTTTTTATTTTATCTAAAAAAGATAGGTATAGTGAAAATTCAATTTCTGTGTGTCAGAAATGAAGGCCGCTTTTTTATGATATGATGGGAGAAATTCAAGGAAAAGCGAGGTTTACACGTTATGTTACATAGAGCCCAATCCCTTCTGGCCCATTATTTCGGTTATGAAAAGCTCCGCAGTGGACAAGAAGAAGCGATCCGCTCGGTGACGGAAGCGAGACAAAATACGGCCTGCATTATGCCGACGGGAGGAGGCAAATCAATATGCTATCAAATTCCGGCACTAATGTTTGAAGGGACAACGATCGTTATTTCGCCGTTGATTTCCTTGATGAAGGATCAAGTCGATGCGTTAGAAGAAGCAGGGATTAACGCCGCCTACATTAACAGCACACAATCCAATCAGGAGATTTATGAGAGGCTGAACGGACTCAAAGAAGGGGCTTACAAGCTTTTTTACATTACACCGGAGCGACTAACGTCCACGGAGACTATACGGATTTTGCAGAGCATTGATGTTCCTTTGGTCGCAATAGACGAGGCGCACTGTATATCTCAATGGGGCCACGATTTCAGGCCAAGCTACAGAAATATTGAAATTTTGTTCCGAGAATTACATGACAAGCCTGTCATCATGGCATTAACAGCAACAGCAACACCTGAGGTTCATGAGGATATATGCAAACAGCTGCATATTCAAAAAGAAAACACGATACATACCGGATTCTCTCGAGACAATTTAACCTTTAAAGTAGCAAAAGGAGAAAATAAGGATCGTTTTATTGATGATTATGTGCAAAACAACAAACATGAAGCAGGGATTGTATACACAGCGACCAGAAAAGAAGCTGATCGAATATATGAGAGATTAAAACGAAATCAGATCAGTGCGGGCAGATATCACGGGGGCTTGGCAGATGATGTGAGAAAAGAGCAGCAGGAAAGGTTTCTTAATGACGAGCTGCAAGTGATGGTGGCAACCTCTGCTTTTGGTATGGGCATTGATAAATCAAACATCAGATTTGTTCTGCATGCACAGATTCCAAAAGATATGGAAAGCTACTATCAAGAGGCTGGACGAGCTGGGCGAGACGGTCTTGCCAGTGAATGTGTACTTCTGTTTTCACCGCAGGATATTATGGTGCAGCGCTTCTTAATTGAACAATCAGAGCATGAAGAGAAACAAAAGCAGGATTTAAAAAAGCTGAGACAAATGGTCGACTATTGTCACACGGAAGATTGCCTGCAGCGTTTTATCCTTATGTATTTCGGAGAAAAGGAGCCTCATGCGTGCGGACAGTGCGGAAATTGCACTGATACAAGGACGTCCCATGATGTGACTCGGGAGGCACAAATGGTCTTATCTTGTATCATTCGCATGAAAGAACGGTTTGGCAAGACGATGGTTGCCCAGGTGCTAGCCGGATCTAAAAATAAAAAGGTTCTTGAAAACGGCTTTTCCGAACTCACCACATATGGGATATTAAAACACCAATCAGTAGGGGAAATCAGTGATTTTATCGAATTTCTCATTTCTGACGATTTTATCAGGATGTCAGACGGAACGTTTCCGACTCTTTTTGTCAGCAGTAAAGGAAGGAATGTGCTGAGAGGAGAATTATCAATAAAGAGAAAAGAAGCGTTAAAAGCGGCAGCGATTACTGAAAATGACGAACTGTTTGAGCGATTGCGCATGGTTCGCAAAGAAATTGCGACAGAGCAGGGTGTTCCTCCTTTTGTTGTTTTCTCTGACCAAACGTTAAAAGAAATGTCAGGAAAACAGCCCGTAAATGATGAGGAACTTTTGTCTATAAAAGGAGTCGGAGAACAAAAAAGGGCAAAATACGGCCGGCTTTTTTTACAAGAAATACAAGCTTATGCAGGGATGTCAGACTAAAAAAACAGTAAATCAACCTTTTTTTCTATAAAAAACACATTTTATTTTCTCTTTTTTTCCTCAAGATAAAAAGACTTGCGAAGCCTATTATATCAAGGGTTCAGCAAGTCTTTCCAGCAGAGAGAAATCCTTCATGTAAAGGAACTGTAATCTAAATCATATCTTTTTGTTATTGATTTGACATTTACGTGTGTTACGATATCACCTGTTAGCCGCCAATAAAAAGCTAACAAGGGAGGATTTACTTATGAAGAAGACGATTATGTCCTTTGTAGCAGTTGCTGCACTTTCATCAACTGCATTCGGAGCTCACGCTTCTGCAAAAGAAATCACGGTGCAAAAGGGTGAAACGCTCTGGGGAATCTCTCAGAAAAACGGAGTGAACCTAAAGGACCTAAAAGAATGGAACAAGTTAACTTCTGATAAAATCATTGCAGGAGAAAAACTGACCATTTCTTCAGAAGAAACAACCACTACTGGGCAATATACAATCAAAGCGGGGGACACGCTGACAAAGATTGCTCAACAATTCGGAACAACAGTCAATAACCTGAAGGTTTGGAATAACCTAAGCTCTGACATGATCTATGCTGGATCAACACTTTCAGTAAAAGGTCAGGCAACAGCAGCAAACACAGTTACTGAGAATACGCAACCAAGCGCACCTCAAACTGAAACAAAACAAGAAGCTGTGCAAAAAGAGCAACCTAAACAAGAAACAGTTCAACAACAACCTAAACAAGAAACAAAGGCTGCAGCAGAAACTTCTGTTCCTACAGAAGAAAAGGCTGTTCAATCTAATACAAATAATCAAGAAGCTTCAAAAGAACTAACAGTTACTGCTACTGCTTACACTGCTAACGACGGCGGCATCTCCGGTGTTACAGCAACAGGCGTTGACTTAAATAAGAACCCAAACGCGAAAGTTATCGCGGTTGATCCTAATGTGATCCCACTAGGTTCTAAAGTCTATGTTGAAGGCTACGGTGAAGCAACAGCAGCAGACACTGGCGGCGCTATTAAAGGAAATAAAATCGACGTATTTGTACCCAATAAAAGTGATGCATCTAATTGGGGCGTCAAAACTGTAAATGTAAAAATCTTAAACTAATCATATAGATTGTGATAAAAGACATGAGCCTTTGGCTTGTGTCTTTTTTCGTTCTGTTTAGAGATGTATATATGTATCATATGGTGATATAAGAAAAGCGGTTCCGATGTTTTTTACGTGTGAAAAATGGGTAGATGGTAAATGCCCCTATCATCTAACTATTTGCAGAAGGAGTTGCTGGCTGTTGCTTTGGATCATTGTATCTTTTCTGGTTATCAATATCGGGATATTTCTATTTTCATGGCGGAGAACAAAGGAGGTTAACTTGCAATCGTCCGATGGATATTTTCTCGGAGGAAGAAGCCTTACTGCATTATATATCGGGAGCTCGCTGCTGTTAACCAATTTATCAACTGAGCAGATGGTCGGGTTAAATGGACAAAGCTATGCAGGGTCTATGACAGCGATGTCATGGGAAGCGAGTGCACCGCTTGCGTTGATTTTCCTGGCACTTGTCCTTTTGCCCCGTTATTTGAAAACGGGAATTACCACGATACCTGATTTTCTAGAGCAGCGGTTTGATCAAAGAACAAGACAGATCGTTTCTGTACTGCTTATCATTGGTTACGCTGTTTCATTCCTGCCAACAGTACTGTATTCAGGGGCTCTCGTGTTAAATCAAGTATTCCGCATTACAGAGACGTTTGGCATCAGCACATTTATGGCAGTTTTGCTGATATCCTTAATCATTGGCGTAACGAGCTGCTGTTATATCTTTTTTGGCGGGTTGAAAGCCGCTGCCTCAGCAGATGCCATATACGGAATTGGTTTAATTTTCGGCGGTTTCTTTATCGTGATATTAGGCATTCTTGCAGTCGGACAAGGCAGCTTTGGGGGCGGAGTTGCTCAACTGACGGCTTTACATACGGAAAAACTCAATTCAATTGATATCAGCAATTCGGCAGATGTACCGTGGCCGACAATTTTAACAGGGCTTTTAGTGAATAATCTCTTTTATTGGGCTGTTAACCAAGCGATCGTTCAGCGGGCATTAGGAGCGAAAAATTTGGCTGAAGGACAAAAGGGCGCTCTGTTAGCAGGTTTCTTTAAACTCATCGGCGTTTTTTATTTAGTCGTCCCTGGAGTGATTGCCTTTCATTTATATGGAGGCGGCATTGAAAATGCTGACAGTGTATATCCCCGGTTGATCGTCGATCTATTGCCGGCATCGCTTACAGGTGTATTCGCTGCTATTTTATTCGGAGCGATTTTGAGCTCGTTCAATGGCTCTCTGAACAGTACCATTACGTTGTTTACTCTGGACATTTACAAACCGTTATGCAAGCCTCATGCAGATGAAGTTGATCTCGTCAAAACAGGACGGATTTTCGTCGCAGTTCTAGGACTAGTATCAATTGTCATCGCACCCTTTATTTTATATGCGCCATCAGGGCTGTACAGCTATCTTCAAGAGATGTTCGGATTTTTTAATGTACCGATATTAGCAGCGGTCGTCGTTGGTTTTTTTACAAAAAAAGTACCGGCTTTAGCTGTAAAAATAGCGATACCTGCCCATATTGTTTTATACGGCTTATCAAAAGTCTATTTAGGGCACATTCATTTTCTGTACATCCTTGCCGTGCTCTTTCCATTTTCAGTGGCTGTGATGCTTCTGACAGGAAAGTTGTATCCGAGGGAAACGGATTATAAGCTTGATTACAATCCGCAAGTGGATGTAACACCTTGGAAACACGTAAAGCTGGCGTCCTGTATCATTCTAATGTTGGTTGCGGCGACGTACCTTTTGTTTTCTCCTTGGGGAATTGCTGGCTAACAAAAAGGAACTTGGCATCTGCCAAGTTCCTTTTTATTTAAACCAGCCTTTTTCCTTTGACCTGGTAATGGCTTCTATTCGGTTTTTCACTTCAAGCTTTTCTAAAATCACAGAGATATAATTTCGCACCGTCCCGCTTTTGATGCTGAGTTCCTGAGCAATTTCTTTTGTGTTTTTACCGTCAGCCACAAGTTCGAGCACTTCTTTTTCCCTGTCTGTAAGAGGATTAGCCTCGCTGTATATGTCCTCCATCAGCTCAGGTGCATAGATGCGTTTTCCGTTCATGACGCTTCGGATGGCGCTCGCGAGCTCTTCGCTCGGACTGTCTTTTAACAAATAGCCTTTAACGCCTGTTTTAATGGCTCTCTGAAAGTAGCCGGGTCGTGTAAAAGTAGTTAAGATAATAATTTTGCAGCCTGTATCCTTTAATTCCTCAGCAGCTTCAAGCCCGGTTTTACCAGGCATTTCAATATCCATAATGCATACATCAGGCTGATGTTTTTTGACAAAATCAACAGCATCTTGACCGTTTGTACCCTTGCCTACGACTTCCATATCGTCTTCTAAGTTTAGAAGTGATCCTAAAGCGCCCAAGAGCATTTGCTGATCTTCCGCAATAAATATACTAATCATGTAAGCCATCCTTTTTGTTTATTTTGAGTTATTAGGAATTGACATGGTAAGCTTGGTGCCTTTTTTTGTATCGATGTGAAGGCTCCCGTTTGCAAATTCAAGCCGTTCTCTCATGCCAAGCAAGCCATGTCCTTTTGAAAAGTATTTCTCTTCACCTTGAAACGTTCCATCGTCAGTCACTGTAATGACAACTTCCTTCCAGAGCTGCTGAATGTCAACTCGGCAGGTCTTAGCTTGACTGTGTTTAACGACGTTAGTGACAGCTTCCTTTAAGCACATACTCAATATGTTTTCATTAAGCAATGAGATATTTTCAGGCAATTTATCTTCTTCGTAGATAAACGTAATGCCGGCAGCTTCAAGAATTTGTTTAATGTTTATGATTTCATCCTTGAGCCGGATGCCTTTCATGGAGGATACGATTTTTCTGACTTCATTTAAAGACGTTCTCGCAGTTTGCTGAACGCTTTTCAGTTCACGTGTTGCTTGTTCAGGATCTTTGTATATCAATTTTCTCGCCAAGTCGCTTTTTAAACCGATTAGAGAAAGCTTTTGCCCAAGTGTATCGTGGAGGTCGCGGGCAATTCGCTGCCGCTCTTCTAATTTCACCAGCTCGGCAATTCGTTCATTTGCATCCTCGAGTTTTTCTTCCAGCCGTTCGCGCTCTTTGCGGCTTCTTATACTGAAGGGCAATAAAATCGCGCTAATGAGGGTAATGACGACAAAGGGTATTTGAGTCAGAAAAAATTCTTTTTTTAACACGAGACTGAAATTCGCTGCGACGGCTGCGCTTATTAAATGGACGTAATATAAAACATAAAAGGGGACGCGTTCCTTTATATTTCCAATAAAATATGCGATAAAAAAAGCAAAATAAATATAACTGAACATCGTAATAGAGGCAGTTGAAATGCCGATTAACAAAAACGCCCATAAATAAATGGCCCAGCCTCTTGAGACAAAAGCAAATCTATATACCGAAAAAAATAAAAGCGTCAAAATGATGCCTACGATGATAACGGCTGTGGATGATGATTTCCATATAAAGTAGAAGGGGAGGATAAAAAATATCGTCCATATATAGGGGGTAATCCCACTTAGCTTTTGAAATGTAAAATGCTTTTTAATCATTATATTACCTCATTTTTAGCTTTTCATCTTACATGTAACTTTATCATTGCGAAAGCCAGAATGCACCCTCTAAACAATAAAAAGGAGGCCTTCTTGTGTTTAAGAGAAGACCTCCTTTATCATCAGGCGTACTTCCGCAGTTTCTGTTTTTCTGTTGAATCAGGCGGAAGGCTTGAAGGGTTATGTTTGATATCCCGAAATGACACAAATTGTTTTTTATCTTCATCCCAAAGGCGGAATGCAAGTGATTGCAGGCTTGTTTTTAAGGTAATTGTCGGTACGTTTTTTAAAGGCTCATGATGTTCATGGGCATCTTCAAGCTTATAGTTAGGCACCTTTGGACTCAAATGATGAACGTGGTGGTAACCGATATTGCCTGTCAGCCACTGAAGCAGTTTCGGCAGTTTATAAAATGAACTGCCTTCCACAGCAGCCTGAACGTAGCTCCAGTTCTCATCTGCTTCAAAATAAGAATCTTCAAATGTATGCTGCACATAAAACAGCCATACACCGATTGAACCTGAGATCAGAAAAATAGGGCCTTGCACAAGTAAAAACGATTGCCAGCCAAAGATCAGACAGCAAGCAGCAGCCAATGCCACAATTGCCAGATTCGTAAGGTATGTGTTTACACGCTCCTTACGTCTTGCTCCTTTTTTGTTGAAACGGTTCGTGATGAGAAAAACATAAATCGGTCCGAGAATAAACATGATAAACGGATTTCTATAAAGTCTGTATGCAAGCTTTGTACGTGTAGATGCAGCTTTATATTCGTTTACCGTTAATAGCCATATGTCTCCTGTTCCGCGTTTATCCAGATTACTGCTTGTCGCATGATGAATCGAATGGCTGTGCTGCCATTGAAGATACGGGAATAAAGTCAGAACACCTGTCAGGAAACCGAGAATGTGGTTATAGCGTTTTTTTCTGAAAAATGATTGATGGCAGCAGTCATGGAAGATGATAAAAATTCTTGTCAAAAATCCTGCGGCGATCACTGTTAAAGCTAACGTAAGGAGGTAGGAGACATTGAGGCTGAAATAAGCCAGAAACCAAAGTCCGAAGAAAGGTATAAACGTGTTCAAAAGCTGAATCAGGCTGTTTTTTGTTTCGGGCTGAGCAAAAGCGGCGACTTGCTTTGTCAGCTGTTTTTGTTTATGTGCAAGGGTTTGTTCAGTCATAGTAAGTATCCTCTCATTTTGTGTCTCTGTTCAGTATACGTCAATGAGAGAAGTCGTTTGTAGTAGCACACATCATGCATCATATATGACATTTGTCATGTCTCCTCGTGTAGTTGCATAAATGGTTGCGCTAAAAAAGCTTGTAAAAAAATTTACAAGCTGATTAATGTTTGTCAATCCATATTTGTGATGTTCCCGAAACAGCTTCAATCCTGCATGTTCCGCCTATAGGGAACGTGGCAAACGGAGAGGTGTGTCCGGCATTTACATTTGCGATAATGGGAAGAGCGGATAAATCTTTTTTCGTTTCAATCATGGCTTTTACTTGTTCTATTGATACATTTGAAGCTTTTTGAAATCTGCCAATCATAATCGCTTTCACATGGGAAAAAGAGGGGAGGTGGATGAGTGATTGCAGATCGCGGTCAAACATGTGGATGTCTGACATGTAATCATCTTCAATCAATAAAATGGCATTTTCTGTTTCAGGAAAATACTCCGTTCCCTGCAGCAAATTAAGTGTGCAAAGGTTTCCTCCAATCAAAGTGCCTTCCGCATAACCCTCTTGGATCACAACGGGGCCGTTATTAGGGTAAAAGTGCCTGTTTTCTTGATCCAAAAACCAACGGTCATCGCTCCACTCGCTAGAAGGGTGAATTTCAAACGGATCATCCGAAGCGCAGCAAGAAAGAAAATACTCTGTTGTATAATCGAGTCCTTTTTTCATTGCAAATGTTGAAAAGTGGGGGCCTGAATACGTAACAAGGCCTGTTTTTTGATAAATGGCGTTGCTAAGAGCGGTTATATCGGAATAACCGCATAGAATTTTTGGATGCTGTTTGATTTTCTCGTAATCAAGATAACGCAGCAGCTGATTTGAATTGAAACCGCCGAGTGTCGTTAAAATCGCTTTGACTCCGGGGTCGAAAAAAGCAGCGTGCAGGTCACGGACTCTTGACTCGATAGAGGATGAATTAAATTCGTTTAATTCATTTGCATGTTCAGCGATGGTTACCCGATAACCTAAGCGTTCTAACGCTGTTTTTGCTAGCATTTTTGTTTCATTTGATAATACGGACATGCTGGTCGCGGGAGACACGATCCGAATTTCGTCACCTTTTTTCAGTTTTGAGGCGAACATAGAACCCTCCATCAATGGTTTTACACCATTACAGCACATCTTAGCTCATTCTTCCAGGTTTTTTTACAAATCAACCCACTTAATGCAGCCTGATTGTGTATCAGGATCGACGGTTACTTTGAATTGATGTTTTTCATAAAAATGAATCAACCGGTCTACATGATTCCAGTCCCGTTTGGCAATGTCGCCGGTGACTTTCGGTATATTGTGGTCTCTGGCGATATCCTTTAAATATTTCATGCAAATGGAACCAAACCCGTGATTCGGAGGACCTTTTATGTCGCCGATATGAATGGCATCGTCCTTGTAAGACGCCACAAGTGAAAAACAGCCTTTTCCTCTATAAGCCGTTTTACAATCGGTAAGCATAATTTTGCATGTTTGGCCATCATCAATCGAGGAAACGATCATCCACTCTTCATGTTTCGATTGATCAATACCAAGCACTTTGGCATCTTTGGATAGATTCTTCATGTTCTCCTGCATGCGGTAAATTTGAAATTCTAGATCATGTAGTTCTTCCTCAAGTTCTTGACGATTTTTTTCTTTAACAGTAAACAAAATCAATCTCCTTTCAAAAATAAGCTTAGAAACACAGTTACCAATTGTATTAGATGAGAGGGGCATTGTAAATAACAAATCCATTATTACTAGAAATTGCGAAAAGGAAGGTTTGATCGTTTTTAAGAGAGGAAAAAGAAAACTAACCTGTGAAAAAGGAGGAATCGGAATGGCAATTGATTCATTGATTAATAAATTACAGTATGTTCAATTGGAACCGCCGGATAACATTCTTTCTCTATATCTTAATACAGACATGAGAGATTCACAGGTAGAGTATGGAAAATTGCCGTAAAATTTGGATTCAACCGATTAAAGGAGTATTTGGCAGCAAGTGATCGAGAGGAAGAGAAGTGTCTAGATGGAATCAGAACGAAAATGGATCAATATCTTAAGGAAATGGGAAAAGACATGCCTCGCAGTCTCGTATTTTTTGACCAATTAAGCTTCAAATCCCTGTAGAAACAAGATTTTACTGGGAAGAAACATCCGTTCTGGATCAGTTAAAGGATTTGCGCCAAATGTACCCAAGCACGGCGTTTATTTTAACTCAGCAGCATGAAGTAAAAATTATTGAAACCGTTTTAGGCAAGATTGAGGCGGTTGAGCATTATGAGTACGATATCATCAATGAGTCTTGGGAGAATTGCCATTCCTCTGCAAAAAAAGCGATATCATTTGAAAGAACCGGATGAGGGAATATGTAACAGAGAACCAAACAAGACTGTATAAGCCGCTGGCTGCCAATCTTGATCAAAAAGCGGCAGCGAAAAGATGGGAACGAATGGTCATCGCTGGTGATAAAGAAACGGCGGATATCTTGGATCAGCACATGAATAAATTTATTCATTTGAAAATTCAAAAGAATCCGCTAAATGAAAATGATATAAGGCCGTTGAGCATTTGGTCAAAGAGGCGTAAACCTAACTGGGGCCGGGGCTAAAAGCCGCCGGAAAATGAAGTGTGTCTAATTTCTGACGAAGCAATCGAAAACGTTGACATCTCCTTTGAATTTGCATACGATTTGGATAGCCAGTACAAATTAGGAGAGGTCACCAAATGAATCAAACAGAAAATAAACCGAAAAATTATACGGGAATTGTCCTTACGCTGACAGTTTTAATTAACGGTTTAATCGCAGTGCTGTTTTTTATGCCTAAATTAGATCAGTTCAGCCATGCGAATATTCACATTTTGCCAATGCTGAATGCGATATTCAACAGCTTTACGTTTATCTTCTTATTGGCCGCGCTGATTATGATTAAACAGAAAAATATCAAAGCGCATAAACGCTTTATTTTAGCCGCATTCACAACAACATTACTATTTTTGATTTGCTATGTTGTTTACCACTCGATTGCGGAGAATACGCTGTATGGCGGAGAAGGGATTATGCGCCCGATCTACTTCTTTATTTTAATTACGCATATCTGCCTTTCTGCGATCATTGTGCCGCTTGCGCTGTTTACCCTGATCAGGGGCTTCAGCATGCAGGTGGAGCGCCATAAAAAAATAGCCAGATGGACAATGCCTCTGTGGCTGTATGTAAGCCTTACAGGTGTTATTGTATATCTGATGATATCTCCTTATTATTAAAGGCCATACTCTGTATGGCTTTTTTAAACGTTTTTAAACATGACAAAAGCCCAAATCTGTTTTGGGCTTTTGTCAGTAGTTATAGACTCCTATTTATGAGTCTTTGATTCCATGGTTTCAAGTGTTGCAACCTGTAAAGATTCTTCAACAGTTTTTGTTTTTTCTTTTACTTTTTCTGCATACGTGTAATCACCGTAACAATACGGATAGCGGAAATTGTTCACATTTCCCCCGCAAGTATACAGATCGGGATTTTTTTTGACTTGCTGCTCGGAGTATTGTTTTGCCAATTCCTCGGTATGCGTTCCTCCATGTTCAGCTACAAAATCAATGTAACCTGCCCCCATGTTGTAGCTTTGAATAATAGTATCCAAATCCACACCTTTTTCCTTACCGGTCTTGTACATGAGGGTAAATTGCTTGATGCCTTGTTTAACACTGAGTTGAGGGTCTGTTATCTCATTGCGTTTTAACCCCAGAGATTCAGAGGACTGCATGGGATCATTGCCTTTTCCTTTAGACTCCTGATACATCATGCCAAGTATCAGTGATGTATAATTAGAGAGCCCTTGGTTTTCAAGCTCGTCTTCCACCAGCGGTTTGTAATCGGTTAAACGTTCCAAAACAATCGTTTTCGTATCGATTGGAAGTTTTTTGATCAAATCCCGGTTGGAAAAAAGCAAGACCAGTAATAAAGAGGCGATGACAAAGACAAAAATCATCATAAAACCCGCAGCAGCGAAACAGCCTTTTCTCTTTTTCTTCACTGTGTTTCACCCTCAATATTTGGAGCAGTATGACCTTTTTATTATGACATAGAACGATATATCAGACCAAGTAAAAACCTGATTTGAAACATAAATTTAAATTATGAGATTGAATTGGAACACAAGCAGGCTGGTTTGCACTCAAGCGTATTTGTTATAAGATAAAACTATGAATAAAGAAAGGTGATACAGATGACTGAATTTAGAGAAACGGACCGGACGGCTGCTGATCTGGATGAGGAAACCTTGTTTCTAGTCGCGCAAACATTCAAAGCGCTTTCTGATCCTACCAGAATCAGAATTCTCCATTTATTATCCCAGGGTGAACATGCAGTAAACGGAATTGCAGAAAAGCTGAATTTATTGCAATCCACAGTTTCCCACCAGCTTAGATTCTTAAAAAATCTCCGGCTTGTCAAATCGCGCAGAGAAGGAACATCCATTTATTATTCACCGGAGGATGAACACGTTTTAGATGTTCTTCAGCAAATGATCCACCATACACAACATGATTAAAGAAGACATCCTTGCTTAATCCCAGTTAGCGGGCAAGGATGTCTTTTTCTTTACTGTGTCCGTTCTGATCGAGTTCGTTTCTGCTGAGCTTGATGACAAAAGAAGAAAAACCGATATAATAAACAGCTATCAGAAAAAAGACGCCAATTGTCAGAGGATCCGTTCCAATTGACTGACTGTAAGATCCAAGGCTGTTTAGATCTGGCGAGGTAAGATAAAGCTCTGTCACACGATACAGAAATCTTGATAGAAACAAGGTTAAGAGAATCACTTCTACCCAAATATGAGTCCGAAAATAAATTTTTCCTCTGCGTTTTTCAAAGGAGATGTTTTTCTTTGCGAAAACGACAAGGAGCCAACCGCCAAGAATGCCGAAAATGAGATATCCATATAAAAAAGGGTGAATGACGCTGAAGATTGAAAGACCACAAGCAAACAGCGAGAAAAGAATCATACGTGTGAACAGCCAGCGAGGCTTCAGCGGCTGATATCCGATGGACCTTTTAATTTTTTTATACAAAAAAAAGATGATAATCATGGCAGGATAAACGCTTTGAAGTGTAAAATGCATGATGTGAAATCCCCTCCGGTGAAAAGTGTATGCTTATCCGGATCGAAATAGTAGCTAAAATCAATACTGGCACAAAAAAGAAGGGGAAACCCCTATTTTCATAACATATGCAAGATGTATTTGGACCGCATAATAGATATACCTAAGGTTTATAAAAATGTTAAATAAAAGAAGAAAAGGTGCAGAGAATGAAACTGGAACGTTTGTTAGCGATGGTTGTGTTATTAATCAGCAAAAAACAAGTGCAGGCAGCTGAGCTTGCTGAGCTGTTTGAAGTGTCCGTCAGAACAATTTACCGTGATATTGAGACGATTAATAGAGCTGGTATTCCAATTGTGACCTCACAGGGCTCCGGGGGCGGAATTGCGATTATGGAGACGTATCGGCTTGAGAGAGAGTGGTTGAAAGAGGATGAGCTGTTTGCGATCGTTTCCGCTTTGCAGAGTGTCTCATCTATGTATGAACCTGTTTCTCACAGCACAGCATATCAAAAAATCAAGCACCTCATACCGGAGCAGTCTGCTGAAGCATTTAAGCACCAAACTGAAAAATGGTTTATTGATATGACGGCTTGGGGCCAGACTGAGGATCAAAAGGCGCTTCGTGAGAAAATTAGTGCCGCCATCGATCGATTGTCAACAATATCATTTACATATACTAATGCAAGCGGGGAAACACTTCAGCGTGAAACGGAACCTTACACATTGGTTTGCAAGGCGGGGCACTGGTATTTATATGCCTATTGTCTGGTTAGAAATGATTTTCGCTTCTTTAAACTTAACCGAATGAAAGATCTGACCATATTACATCAATCCTTTATCAGAAAAGAAGTCCAGCTGGAGACTTTGCCGTGGGATAAGCAATGGTACCAAAAGGACCGTTTAACCGAACTGGTCATTCTTGTTCAGCCGTCTGCACGTCAGCGCATATTTGAATGGTTCGGAAATGAAGTTTTTCATTACGATGAAGATGAAAACTGCCGGGCAGTGATTTCTCTTCCTGAAGATCGATGGCTGATCGGTTTTTTGCTGCAGTTCGGAAAGGATATTGAGGTTCTGCAACCTCTTCATATCCGGGATAAAGTAAAAGATATCATTCGTCAAATGCAAAAAGATATGGAACCTGACACACTGCTGTCAGGTTTCTTTTTTTATAATCTAGATAAAAGGGAGGGATTGTATGAGTTTTTCACATATGACACACTTAGAGCAGAAATGGTTTGCCGGACTGTCACAGCGGACAAACAACGCATTGGAAATGACGGAAGAAAGGCGGATCCCGGCACTGTGGGACCAATTCTGGCAGCAGGAAATGAGCGTTCTTTTCTCACAGGCAAAAGATCAGAGCATTATTGCCTTATATTCCAATTACGAACAGGAGACGAAAGGGTTTTACACGTTTTCAGTCGGAACGTTTCAGGAGGACAGCAGGATTCTATCGGAACCATATGAAAACATTGAGCTGCCGGCTTCCGCTTATGCCGTTTTTACTTCCAAAATCGGCCCTATTGAAGAGATTGTGTATGAAACGTGGAAGGAAATTTGGACTTGGGATAAGCGTCATCTGCGTACATTTACAGGTGACTTTGAAATGTATGATCAAAGTGCAGCAGTACCTCAGAGGGCACAAGTTAACATATATGTTGCCATAAAACATTCATAAACTCATGAAAAGCTAATGGTGTTAGTTAATAATAAAACTAACACCATTAGTTTTTGTTAGAGGGGAAAAATAAATGAGAATTACCCAGTATCAAACAGTTTGGCAGCTGACTTACTTTCCAGCTTTGTTTCCGGTCAATTGCTATTTAGTAGAGGAAGAAAACGAAGTCACCCTTGTTGATGCCGCACTTCCAGGCAGCTATAAAGGAATTATTCAAGCTGTAAACCAGTTGGGAAAGCCGCTTCATCATATTTTACTGTCCCATGCACATGGAGATCATGTCGGATCACTGGATGCATTGACACAAGCATTTCCTCATGCAAAGGTGATGATCTCAGAACGGGATTCTTTCCTGCTGAAAGGTGATACATCCTTGCGTCATGATGAGCCGCAGACTCCGATAAAAGGAGGTATTCCGAAACACGTGCAAACAAAGCCACACCATCTGTTGACGGGCGGTGAAACAATTGGTTCGTTGCTTGCCATTTCTACACCGGGCCATACACCGGGTAGCATGTCATTTCTTGAAACAAGAAACGGCACTATCATTGCAGGAGATGCGTTTCAGTTGCACGGTGGAATCGCTGTATCAGGTCAGATAAAATGGGTGTTTCCTTTTCCGGTATTTGCCACATGGAATAAGGAGGAGGCCATCAAAAGTGCACAATTGCTCGCCGATAAGGCGCCTTCCTGTCTCGCTGTTGGACATGGGAATTTTCTGAGATCACCATCAGAGAGGATGAGAAGGCGATCCAAAAAGCAAAGAAAGGACGATGAGCATGTCACCGAGAATAGGATTGAGCCCAAAAATGATTGTAGACGCCGCAGCGGAGATTGCCGATCAGGAAGGCTTGAATGGTGTCACGCTTGCCGCACTGTCTAAAAAAATGAATGTACGCTCTCCATCGCTATATAATCATATCAACGGGCTGCAAGCGATCAGAACAGAGCTTGCTGTCAGCGGACTGACAAAGCTCTATGATCAAATGGCTGACGCCGTGACGGTACAAAAGGGAGATTCCGCTTTGCTTTCTTTAGCTCAGGCATATGTTGATTTTGCAGTTGAAAATCCCGGATATTATGAAGCGGCTTTGCTCAAGATTCAGGACAAGAGAGCGGAAATCGTGTCAGACCAAATTGTCCGGCTTGTCGCGAACCTGCTCATTGAAAACGGCTATGCAAGCGAAAAGACTGCCATTCATGCGACTAGGGGGCTTAGAAGCCTGCTGCATGGCTTTACGGCTTTAATGGCAAAAGAAACATTTGAACGTGAAGAGGATATTTTAGAAAGTCTATCATTTTCAATTCGGACATTTTTGGCCGGCTTATCAATAAACAACAAAAATATTATGTAAACTAATTAATAGATGTCTTATGTTTCTGAATATTGTATAATGTCAAGGTAGTATACTTAGGCTATGGCGGAATCAGTAGCATCGTGTTGCCAAGGAGCATAGATGGAAAGGGGCAGGAACTCAAGTGATCAGGATATTGACTGAATGGGCAATCAATTAACGGAGCGAAGCACATCTACTTGTAAGTGCTGAAGAAAACCTAGCGGCAGTTTCTTTATATGAAAAAAATAGGATTTACACCTATATCGGAACACCATTACCGGATTAAAAGATGACCATAGGAAGGAGCTTGCTTGATGGACTCGCTTCAAGAGATCATTTGCGAAAAACGGACATACACACGCCTTTATCATTCACATCAGCACGGGTACAGCCAATTTCTTTTTCCGCTTGAAGGAAGTATAGATCTTGAGACAGAGGGGCGCCAGGTGAAATTAAAGCCGGATCATTTTTTATATATTCCGCCGGAGTGCGAGCATCGTTTCCGTTCAATCGGCAGAAATGAATGTCTTGTACTGGATGTTCCGCTTCATGCAATGAAAATCGATGAATATCATGCAGGATCGGGAATTGAAGCTGCGCTTGATCCTTTCTGGTCTTCAATCAGGTACTTACTGACGGAGGAAGCAAAGGCCGGCACAGCGAACTCGCTGCATATGCTGGTTCAATACATAAAAGAAAAGCTGCAATCCCATACCTACGCCTCAATTGCTTATATCCACAGCCATTTATCTGAGCGGCTGACGATTAAGAAGCTGGCTGAAATCGAGCATTACCACCCAGCTTACTATTCAAACTGGTTCAAAAAGCAGACGGGGAAGTCTCCGCAGCACTATATTGCCAACCTTCGACTCGAGGAAGCGAAACGAATGCTGATAGAGAAAAGTGAAACCCTTACCGTCGTAAGCGAGGCACTGGGTTTTCAAAATCTGTCTTCATTTACAAGATGGTTCACGAAAAGTACAGGCATGTCGCCCCGGTTATATCGAAACACCTTATATTTGGATAAATAATGAGGGTTCTTTAGTTAAACGAACCTGTGATATCTCTTTTATAATAGGAGAAAAAGGAGTTATTGATATGGCAGTCATTGAGGATTTTGAGAAATTGGATATCAGAACAGGTACTATAGTAAAAGCAGAAGAATTTGCTGAAGCAAGGGTCCCGGCGATGAAGCTTGTGATTGATTTTGGAGCAGAAATTGGCATGAAACAATCGAGCGCGCAAATCACGAAGCGTTACCAGCCCGAAGATCTTATCAACAAGCAAATCATAGCAGTCGTCAACTTTCCGCCGCGCCGGATCGCGGGCTTTAAATCAGAAGTGCTGGTTCTCGGCGGCATTCCCGGCCAGGGCGATGTCGTCCTATTGCAGCCGGATCAGCCCGTCCCAAACGGCACAACAATCGGATAACATAAAAAAGACGTTTGCCTTAGGCAAACGTCTTTGCGTATTGAGGCGATGCACCACACGCCACATTCGTGTGCGCCGCAAAGGGCATGTACATCGGCTTACACAATTCAGCTCATCGCTATATGAATATAGCATGGCGGGTGAAGGAATGCAAGGATTACTTTGTAATTATGATATTGACCTTTTTAACAGTAGATTTAATGAGAAGTTGATTTTACCAGCCTAAGATTCAGAAAACGAACGGAATTTCAGGTCAAGAATATAAATATAGTTGAAAAAACTTGATAATAACATGCTAGGATTGAAAAACACCTTGATAAAGATTTAATCTTTTAGCCAAACGTATATTGAGTTGGTCCCAGAGCCGCTATTTGATGACGGTCAGAGCGATACCATATCCTTTTTCCGATGAGTAGGCAGAGGTTATTTTTATTACTTTCCAGCTGCCTTTTGTTGCTTTTGTTCCTATCCCATTATGTGCCGTAAGATAATCCCCTTGACCGACAGTTTCGTCAATACGCACATAATGCTGGCCTACCAATCCTACTACATGCCATTCGTCTCTTGCAGCCCGTGAATGATAATCTGTCTCCAGCGCAGTATCGTAGTCCGGATTTTGTTTGGGCACACGTATGAGTTCACCGGTTTCTTCATCAGTCATAACCTCGTAAATCAAACCGCCAAACTCATTTGTCAAATAGCGGCTCTGCCAGGTAAAACTGGATGTTCCTGAAATGAAAGCTGCAGTTTCTGAAATAACGCCAAGCATATAATCTCCCGCATGAGCAGGGGCTATCTTTTCACCTCTTAAAGTCACAATTGTACCTGTATGAATTAACTGTCCAGTTGAACTCTCATAATACTCTCCATATCCACCTAAAGAAGAACTAATAGCACCGGCAAATGTTCCGTTTCCCCCAATAGAGTCAAGAAGCCATTTTATTGATCGATGACCTCCTGCCACAGTATATGGTTCTTCCAGTATAATACTTTCAGAAGATAGTATTGTTCTTGAAACCTTATTTCCTTTAATATGTGCATTGTTTGAAGATGCAATTAATGCACGAGACCCTTCTGTGCTGGAGCCTCCTGAAGCACTGATGACAGCATTTCTTTCTCCTCGGGCTGTAATATCACCAGTACCTGCAATAACTGCGCTTGTTTGGTTAAAGGCAAAGCCAGAGGTGGTTGCAAGCTGTACGCCTCCTTTTAAATTGATTGGCATCTGTTGGTACGTTTGACCTTTGATGGAGGCTGCCACACTATAACCTTCTGACTGTACACCGAGAATTGTGGCCTGATTATTGGGCGACTGGATTCCAACGGTCCCATTTTCAGTAAGCATCGTACCATTTAGTATATTCACATTATAGAGACCGCCACCGATAGAAATTCCTTTTGGAGCAGAGTGATATATATCGAAGTTTGAAATCTTAACATAATCAGTTTTATTTGCTCCACCTGATAAATTAATATCAACGCCGGCTTTCTTAAACCCTCGGATTTTTACTCCATTAATAGTAATATTTTGACTGCGATATTGCAAAGCTATGACAGGATTTCCTTTATAGTCATAGTCTGGATCGCCAACCGCTGTGAACCCGTTTACATAAACGTTTTTATATGCCGAAATAACCAGTGCTCTTGGCGTCACAGCATCATAAAGCGAGTTGAAAACTGGCTCAATTGCTGAACAATCAGTGAGTGTGACATCGTATGCTGTTGTGCTTTCAGGATCTGTGATTTGATGGTGACCAATATGACGAAGATCAAATGCACGCACATCTCGATAGGAAACATGTCCTATAATATGGACATTTTGAGAGGCCGGCCACAGTTCATGAGCTTTTACTTCTACTCCACGAATGTTTCCGCTTGTAAAGTTATTCAATAGCCACACATGCCTGGAGCCGTCATCAATTTCTATTCCGTTGGAGTTTGCAACACCTTCTGCAAACTCAGTTCCTCGTGGATTTCCTGAATGGCAGTTTGAAATAAAGATGTATTCGCTGTAATGGGTGGTAATGCCGTCATCTCCTGAACCGTACGTTACACAGTTATCGATCCAAATAAATCTTGAACCGTCTTTTGTCCAATCGGTATCAGGCAAATGATCATACGTTGGCGATGTAATATCAATACCATGAAGACCTGCGTTAATAGCTTCCACATTTTTGATCCAACCATATTCAACTTTAGCAAAAGTTAAACAACTCGAGAACTGTCCCCCTGGATTTCTCACACCACCTTGTCTATTTGGATTCCAGTCTAACGACATTCCTTGGACGAAAATATTTCGATTCCCGTTTTGATAATCATCATTTGTAATCACCCATTCATGTGCTGGAGTGTCTTCATGCAATTTAATTACAGTAATCCCTATACCTTGTCCCTCAATCGTTGTCCAGGATGGAAGTTTGATCCCTTGAACAAGGTATTCTCCGGCGGGAACGTTCACTTTGACGCGACCATTCCCAATTGCTTTTCGAAAAGCTTCCGTATTATCTCTTCCATCTGGAACAGCGCCGAAGTCTGCCACATTTACTTCCCGGGTGATCTTAGATAAAAGCTTATAGTATTCCTTGTCAAGACGTTCTTTTAAAAGAGAGGTGATCTCTCCTTCAGCCGTCATCCTCGCGTCAGTAACTTCGATATTCTGATCTGTAACGGAATGCTTAATAAAGTTTTGCATTCTTGTCTTAATAGTTTCTAATTCGGATGAAAATTTGGGGTGAGACTGAGAATTGGCGTTTAGAGAAGGATCGGGACAATTTTTAAAATGAACCATTCTAGAGACACCTCTTTCTTTTAATATAAGCGCAAATTTCGGAAGGGGTATGCATCTCTTTTGCGCTTATATTTTCAATTCTTTATTTGTTACAAAATTCCTTTTGAATTTGTTCTGGTTTTCAAGAAATGTTAGTAAGAGAAAACTAGAGTTGTATATAAAGGCAGTAAGAATTTTTAATGTACGAGTGAAATACTAAGATGCGTCCGATGAATATACAATTGAAACAGAGAGTATGACATTACAGATTTCTATGCATATGTTTCATAGTGCAGATGAATATCACGATTTTTCTGGAAATTAAAAAAGCTCATTCCGTTGAAGAATTAGACAAGACACAATTGAACTGAAAGAGAAAAACGCACCGAAGTCTTGATTGCAGGGTGGCGATTTAAAAACAGGTAGCCCTTTTAACGAGCAAGATAGGAGGTCTTAACTAAATGAACATTTCCTATAGTAGTCTTACCTCTATAAAGTAGACAGGCTATAAAAAACTTATGGAACTAATGTGACAGAACTCTTCTGAGCGCCTATTCGGTTTGGCATAAGGAAGAGTATAAAGCGTCCTCTGTTTTTAGATGCGATAAATAACGAAGGTCTGCAATGCAACACTAAAAACGCACTTAATAACAAATGTAAACAATATGTTCTGCTGACTGTTTGAATCATCTCTTCTTTTATTCCGATAGGCTTTAACACAAGAGGTGAGCGGAATCTAAGATTTAAGATAATTGATTAACTTCAAAAGCAGTGCGTATTCCAGATTCAATCGCGCCTTGCATCCACGCATGAGTAAGTGAGACATGTTCTCCAGCGAAATGAACTCTTCCTTCAGGGACAGGGATATAAGGATACAGCTCTAATTCTTGTCCTGGTTCGAAAGCTGTAAAGGCCCCAGCCGAATAAGGATTCTGACTCCAGCTAAAAGAGGCGCCAGACACAAATTCTGACCATACAACATCGCCATATATTTCAGATAAATTCAATAAAGTATACTGAATACGCTCTCTTTCTGAAAGACTATCCCATATCAGCGCCTCGTCTGCCCATGTATAACTCGCCAGGACAACAGCATGTCCATTTGCTCCAATATCAGTGCTTGGATAATAAGAGAATCGAATCGGAAGATCAGTAATAGATTTGCCGCCGCGCTGCCCGGCTTTTTCCCAAAATCGGCTTTTAAACTCTATGCCGATTTTTGTTGCGCTCATATAGTTGACTTCGCGAATTGCCCTACGTTTATAGTAGGAAAAAGAATGGTATGGTTCGACTTTCACAAATCGCAATGATGAAAAAGGAATGGTTACAATAGCGAGATCAGCTGTGAATGTTACATGTTCTCCTGTTTGTTGATGCTGACAATGGATCGTAACGCTGTTTTCATTTTGAGAAATTTTCATCATTTTTTGGTGGTATAGAATATTTGTTTTTAATTGAGGAAGAAACGCATAAGGAAGCCGATCCATGCCACCTGTTATCTCATAGAAGTGAGATGGTGATAAAAAAAAGACGGATTCCCGTAACGCTTCAACAAGGGACATACCCATATACGCTTCCATATCCATAAGTATACCAATCATATCAATCGCGCCATATGAAAAGAAAGTGTTTAAGTAAGAGCTTAACGAATAATTCTTGTATTGTTTTTCAATAATCCGCCAATTTCTTGCAGGATCTTGATTAATAAAATGCAATATAGGCTGTAATACAGAAAGCATCAGCTCTTCAGCGGTTTTTCCTTGTTCGTTTGGTGCAACGGGGTATCTTAATAATCCAGGATTTCGTTCAAAAAGATGGAGACGTGTCTTGATTCCATTCGTGTAAATGATGTCCATTGGGGTTCTATTGATAAATACATTTGTTGGCAGACTGAATTTTTTTATATATTCTAAGGTTAACAAATGGGTATTCGGTATGCGCATCGGACCAACATTGAAATACAACCCATCACTAAAGGGAGATCTCAACGTGCAGACACGACCGCCTGCTCTGCCACTTGCTTCAAGAATCGTTACTCTATGACCGGCATTTTTTAGTAAAGATGCTGATACAAGCCCGGCCAATCCAGCACCCACAACAATAATATGCTTTGGATGATGTGATGCGTTAAGTCCGTTTCTAATGATCTTTATCATATCTTCATTCATTAGAGAATTCACTTTTGGGGGGCACCTCTTTTTTGAATTTATTGCATTATATTCAGTGAAAAGGGCAGCTATCCCGATCTATTCACTTCTATTGGAATTTGTATTGATTTTCGTGAAAAGAACAATATTGAGGTGAACTTTGTTACTGTAAGCGGTTTGAAAAGTCTCCTAGATGAAAAAGGAGCCATTAAATTGTTTTGTTCTGAAGGGTATATCATGGAGGTCCTTGTTACAATTTCACAGGACAAAGCAACTCCGAATGCGAATGGCATTCAAAGCTTTGAAGCTAAACATCAGCTTACCCTTCCAGATAATTATCAGAAGTTTATTACACTACATAACGGTGCATTGCTGATGGGGAGAATATAGGTGGAGGACTTTATTTATTTAGCCTTGAAGAGATTGAAGAGGAACTAAAATATGAGGATTTGTTTGAAGGTATCAATGGTATTCCAATTGGTCACTTATTAGAAGGGTGCCATTTGATGATCGACAAAGATAAATTGGATAAAGGAGATCTCAACTATCTCATTATTTTTCAAATGGGTGAGTATACACCATTAAATGTAAATTTTGAGATATTTCTAGATCGGTATATAGAATCCAATGGGGCAACTTTTTGGGAATGGCGCTACTATACCGCAGAAAATTATTATAGAACAAGGTAGCACGATGTATAAGGCGGTCATTTTCGGCTGTCTTTTTTTGTTATTCAAATAGATTATTGTGGTAAAATTTACATAGAGCAGGCTTGAAAGGAGAATGATATGAAGGTATATGAAGCTAATTCATTGCTCTCAGAAGCAGACAAAAGAACCAAAGAGTACAAGGAACTAAGGTCACAAATGGTGAAGCTAAAACAAGCGTTTAAAGGCGTAGCTGACCTGGATGACAGTGAGTTTTCCGGCAAGGGCGCTAACAATATCAAAGCATTTTATCATGATCATGTCGGCGTTACAGACCAATGGATTGATCTTATCGATATGAAAATTGCTTTCTTAAGCAGCGTTTCTGCAAAACTTGAAGAAGCAAAGTTGTCAGATGCTTACATAGAAGAATCTTTTCTAGAACATGAACTTTTAAATGCATATACAAAATCAAAATCCATTATGTCTGAACAGAAAAAAGCAATGAAAGACATATTAAACGACATCAATGATATTCTTCCCCTTGAAATATTCTCAACAGGAGACTTCAAAGACAAACTTTCTTCTGCAGATGACAAACGTGAAAAAACAATCGATAAGCTAAACAAGCTTGATGAGGATTTAAAAACTGAGTACGCTGAGACTGAGCCTAACGAACAATTCATTCAACAAGATTTTAAAAAGCTTCAGGAATCAAGCCAATCCACTACAACGCCAAAGCATATAGAGAAAGTGACATACATAAGAAAAAAGGTGATATTGAGAAGCATTCTGAATCTTACTTAAGCGTTAAGAAAGAAGAAGCAAAAGAACGTGAAATCAAGGAATTAAAGAAAAAACTTAATGACGGTGTGTCTGATCCTGATGAATACTTAGAGATTGCTAAGAAAGTAGGCTACGAGAATCTTGAGCCAGCTCAAGTTCAGCTTGCAATGCAAATTGAACAAGCGAAGCAGCTAGAGGGAGCAGGAGAAATCACCTGGGATATCGTAAAAGGTGTAGGAGTTGGTTTATTTGATGTTGGAAAAGACACTGTAACCGGCATTTGGGACTTCATCACCGATCCAGGAGAAACACTCTCAGCACTGGGGAATGCAGTTATTCATCCAGTGAAAACATATAATGCCATTTCAGCAGCAATAGAAGAGTCATATCAAAAAGATATGGTGAATGGAGATGCCTATTCTAGATCAAGATGGGTTACCTATGCTGTTGGTTCAGTGGCTGTAGCTGTTTTTGGAACCAAAGGTGCAGGAGCCATTAACAAAGCAGATGCAGCGGGCAAGGTAATAAATACAGCAAGTCAAGCAGGAAAGAAACTTAAAGATGTCAAGATTCCAGATTTGCTGCCTTACAACCCTAAGTATAAGCTTGCTTTAGCAGATAACGTGCCATACAATGTGGTTGATAGCCAAAACCTTAAGAATGAACTTTTGACTAATGCGAAGAAAATACCAGATGGAACAAGAAAACCGTTTACTGGCCAAAAGATAAGTCCCCCATGGCTAAATAAGGAAAAGTATGAAGCGTATGAAATAAAGGGGAAGGTAAAGGCGAAGGGGAAAGTTAAAGATGTAAGTCGAAGAGTGTATACTATGAAAGATATAGATATTAATCAAAAAACAGAATTCGGCGTTACAAATCTTCAGCTAATGAAAAACGGGAACGCCCCTTATGCAAAAGATGGCACACAGATTAATCTACATCACTTGATTCAAGAAGAACCTGGCCCAATGCTTGAAATCCCGAACAGTTTACATACAAAATATAGTGATGTCATTCATAAGCTTAAGTCTGATGGTGAAAGTTTTAGAAATGATAAGGTTTTAAAAGCGCAATACGAGAGCTTTAGAAAGAGATATTGGAAGTGGAGAGCGAAACAATTTGAGAATGGAAATTGAGGTGTTTAAATGATTTATTCGAAGGTTGAAAACTTTATTAATGAAAATAAACAAAATGCTATATTTACAGATGGCGCAAGTCATGAAAACATTGAACGCATTGAAGAAATCCTCCAATGCGTTCTTCCCAATAGCTATAAATGGTTTTTAGAAAAATACGGTGCTGGTGGTTTATTCGGTGTTTTAGTTTTAGGTTACAACTTTGATCATGCATCAGTAGTAAATAGAACTAAGGAATATAGAGAACACTACGGCCTTCCTGATGGACTTGTGGTTATTGAAGATGTTGATTACTTTGCTTACTGTCTAGATACGAATAAAATGAAGGACGGAGAATGCCCAGTAGTTGAATGGGATAGGGTAATTGGTTATCAAGATACTGTTGCAGAAAGCTTTATTGAATTTTTTTATAATAAGATTCAAGAAGCGAAAGATGACTGGGAAGAGGATGAAGACTGGGACGACTAAAACTGAAAAGAAGGTCTTTACTCATTTTTCCATACATATGAAGGGGTAAATAAAGTGAGCTTCTATTATATCAAACAAAAGTTGAAAGAGTTTTCAATTGATACAAAAACAGATCCCAGCATCAATAAAAATGAACAACTCAAAGAAATTGAAATGAACATAGGAAAACAATTACCTTCTGATTATAAGAACTTTTTGAAGGAATATGGCGGCTGTTATCTAGAAAGTAAAAATACAACAGATGAAATTGAGTATGACGTTTGCTATAAACCTTTAGAGAAAGATCCTTGGATGGGCAAGGACGATGATACACAATTGTTAGAAGGTTTTTATGGTTTAGCGAACGGTCATAACAGTTTTCAGAAAGCAATCGATACATATTCAGATCGCTTTCCTAGAAATATTATTCCTATCGCAAGCCCCGCAGGCGGGAATGAAATATGCATGGATATCGATAATGAAAAGATTTTGTTTTGGGATCATGAATTAAGTCATCCAAATAAAGATTTTTTCCTGATTGCCAATTCGTTTGAGGAGTTTATCTTAAGTTTAGTTGATGAACCAATTGTAACTTTTGGTGACTCAGAGACAGCTTGGTATTGTTTAGATGTAATTGAGAATGAATACTTAGAGCTTGATAAACCCTCTGGAACGCTGATGAACAAATTTAATGATTTTAACGCCATGCTAACTGATGCATTGAAAGTTAGTTTAGACAACTAAACAAAAGTATTGCAATTGTATGAGATCTTGCAGAGATAAGCATCTCCAATACAATAAAATAATGGTTTTAACCATAAAGCAATAGTATTGCAAATACCATTTCTATATGGTTATAATTAGGGTAATGATACAATTATATAATTATTTTTGCATTTTGATTTATGTAAATGCATAAAATAAAGAAGACCTGGGGTGCGCTAACACCCACAGGCCACTATTTGCACAAAAAGCTGACCGTCAAAGGGCTGCTCGGTGTTGTTCTAGGTAGACCTAACCCTTCAGGACTCCAGTCTCAAGAGAGGTCTATTTTTTATTTATATACGTCAACAGGGCGATTATAAACGATCCGAATGCAAGCATTAGCATTAATGCCTGAAATGTTGACATAGCATCACCCCCCTTTCATTAGGGGATGAGCAAGACTCCCTTGAGTGAGCAAACTTAATGTACAGGAAGTATTATATTTTACATAAATGCCCTTGTGTCGTTAAAAATTCTCAATAAATTGACAATACGAAAAGACTTGCCGTTTGATATTATCCCCTCTAAGTAGACAGTGTAAAAAGCCCACTTTTCAAAAGTGGCTGTTACATTATACTTGGAGGGGATTTTTTATGGCGAGAAAAGGGCAACACTTTCAGCAC
>NZ_JALAYA010000049.1:0-37996 GCF_026796395.1 Bacillus sp. T17B1 | reverse complement strand
GTCTAAAAGAAGCTCCAACATGCTATCTTCCCCTTTCATGCATTAATGAAATCATGTGTCATGAAATTAACCAATTGTGATAGAGAGAAATAAGTCTAAAAGAAGCTCCAACATGCTATCTTCCCCTTTCATGCATTAATGAAATCATGTGTCATGAAATTAACCAATTGTGATAGAGAGAAACAAGTCTAGTAGAAGTTCCAACATGAAATCACCTCCTTTAAAGACTAAATATTCAGATAAATATATGTATTTTTTTATATCAATTTTAAAATTGAACTCACTTTATTTAATATTGCAAAATAATAAATTAACTAACCCCTTCTGTAATATTAATTTCCATATTATTACACCAAAGGTTTGTGTGAACTAATTGAGTAAATAATATCATGAGTTAGAATTTGTGTAAATACTTTAAATTTCTCTTTTTTAATATTTTTGTAAACATTCTGTTATTTTTGTATTAATCGTAAAAAAGCTAGAAGAGAGATAATAATCTCTCTTCTAGCTTAGACTTTACCATATACCTAAAACTTTCCACCATAATCCCCCGATGACAAGCCATACGACAATATGGACGATCGACAGGATAAATCCGATAGACCACCATTTGCCTTGCGGAATGTAGCCTGCCCCGAAGAAGACTGGAGCCGCTCCAGAACCGTAGTGAGTCGTTGACCCGAACAGGTTGCTGAAGAATGCGAGGCTCAGCGCTGCTAAAAGCGGCGGTGCACCCGCTGCCACGACCACAGCCAAAAATGCAGAATACATCGCACTGATATGGGCTGTCGCACTTGCAAAGAAGTAGTGAGAATAGAAATACACAACAATTAAGATTAAGAATGCCACAATCCATGAGAATCCTGATACTGACGATTTCATCGCATTACTGAACCAAGACACCATGCCTAACTCATTCAGGAAGTTGGCCAGCATGACAAGCGCCGCAAACCAAGTGAGCGTATCCCAAGCGCCCTGTTCTTTCTTGATATCATCCCAAGTCAGAACCTGTGATAATAAAAGAACCGACAATCCGATCAGTGCGGTTGTGGTTGCGTCGATGTTAAAGCTGCCGCCAAAAATCCACAGCACAAGCACCAAAAGAAACACGATAACCATGGAAAGCTCTGATTTTTTGAACGGTCCCATTTCTTTCAGTTTTTCTGTTGCGATTTTCGCCGCATCCGGTGTTTCTTTGATTTCCGGCGGATACAGCTTGTAAATCACAAGCGGTGTAATGATTAAGCTTACAAGTCCCGGTACAATCGCGGCAATTGCCCAGCTTGTCCATGTTAAGTCCACCCCTGCGACATCATGGGCCAGCTTGGCAATCAGCGGGTTCGCCGCCATCGCCGTTAAGAACATAGCAGATGTAATCAGATTCCCCTGAAAACCGGTTTTTAATAAGAATGCGCCGATTTTTCTCTCTGTTCCATTTGCCGGGCTTGATCCGAATGTTTCGGATAATGATCTGATAATAGGAAATATAATGCCTCCTGCACGCGCCGTATTACTTGGAATGGCAGGTGAAAGTATTAAATCACTGAACAGCAGTGAATAAGAAAGTCCAAGGGTTTTTTTCCCGAATTTCTGAACGAATACATACGAAATTCTCGCACCGAGCCCGGTTTTGATAAAGCCCCGGGAAATAAAGAATGCGATGACGATAAGCCAGATGGTCTTATTCCCGAATCCGCTTAATGTATCCTCAACTGATAGTGTTCCAGTTAGTGCAGTAACCGCCAATGCAAAAATTGCAATTGCACCCATTGGCAAGGGCTTGGAGATAAAGCCGATAATTGTCGCGACAAAAATCGCAAACAAATGCCAAGCTTTAGGTTCAAGTCCGGACGGAGCGGGAATAAACCAAATGATTAGTCCCACAGCGACAGTAATAAGCAATGGAACAAGCTTTACTGCTGACTGTTTTCCTGCGTCTTTTTCTGAAGCCATAAATAGGTCTCCTCCTATATACTTGTTTTCCGATCCCCTTTCCCATTCTACTCCTTAACTAAGTTAATAAACGTTTTAATTAATTAAAAAACACAAAGGTAAGCAGCCCTTTGTGTTTTTTCATTTCTTAATTTAGTTTACCCGCACCCGCTTGGGCTGTAACATACGATTTTACATTCGCGGTATCACCAATTGATCCGTGCAGCTGCGGCGTCCAGCCGACAGAGGAACTAAGGCCGTTGGCAGCTGAAGCGCTGATCTGTGTGCCATTCAGCAGTGTGCCTGAGTCATATAAAGCTGTTCCTCCGCTGAATACGCTAATCGTTTTTGCAGCAGTCAGTCCCGGTACATCAATGACATTGTTTTGAGCGTAGATTTTAGATGATTTTCCGATTCCCCACGTATAACTGAAGGCATAATTTGAGGAGCTTGTGCTGCCTTCATAATAGTTGTTGTAGACGTGTACTTGCCCGAAGCGGACTCTCGGTGCGCGCTGGACGATATTTTTATAGTGGTTATGGTGAAGCGTAACTTTTAATTTGCCATCATCGGAGGTTTTGCTGTCGCTTGATCCGATAATAGAACTTTTATCATGATCGTGATAATAATTGTAGGACATCGTGATATAGTTGGCACCGTTAGACACATCAGTTTGGCCGTCATGATGCTGATATTTTCTGCCGAAATACTTTGGCGATGTGCTGTCCGGACGGGAACCGTCATTAAATGTACAATGGTCAATCCATATATGCGTACCGCCATTTATCGTGATGTTATCGTATTGTGAGTTCCAGTTTCCTGAGCTCCCGTCAGTCGGATCCCATTGCGGAAAATAATCATAAGCATCCTGGAATTCAATGTTGCGGATGATGACATTATCACTCTTGATCTGGAAGTTTCCGCCCACGATTTTGGCATTGGTCCCTGAACCGACAATCGTTGTATTCGCAGGAATGTCAACCATCACTCGTGCTTTTTGGTTTTTTTGAGAACGTTCTCTCGCTTCTTCCTGTGTCCCAGACGGCTCTTTTTTGCCCCATGTGCTTGGATCATAAGCTTTTAAATATTTGTTCAAATCATACTCTGGATCTGCATAATCATCTGCGTCAAGCGGTTTCAGATTGTCATCGACATTCATATCAATTGTTCCGTTGATATAAATGATTTTCGGTGTTGTGTTGGTGTCCTTGCCTAATGCCGAGACAAGCTGGTTTCTGTTGCTGACGGTATAAACGTTTGAGGACGATGCTTTTGATCCGCCTGTTGTACCGGTCGAGTATGCGCCCCAGCCATCATTTGATCCTAATGTTTGATGGCCTAAATCCGCCGCGTTCGCGCCAACTGGAGCCAACCCTAAAAATAGAGCTGTGGCTAACATCACTTTTTTCATTCACTATGAACCCCCATTTTCTATTTTGTGAGAATATATTCCAATTTCTCACAAAATATGATAGCAAATTGAGGGACATCCAGAACCGAAAATGTTCCGCTATTTTATTGCGGCATTCTGCAAAACATACACCGCAAAGACCGCAAAAAACCCAAAAAGCCGAAGTTGGCCTTTTGGGTTTTTTCCCTGCGTTACGCCCAGGATTTCACTTTTTCATTATCGGTTACAAAGAGAAGCACTTTCCCTTCATCTAAACGTTTTTCGAATTGAGCGGCTTCATCCTCAGAAAAACCGATTTCATGAATTTTATTGCGGAGCTCGTCTCCTTTTTTATTAAACACGTTTCCTACCGCATGCTTGATACCCGTTTCTTTAGCTCCGATCGTGTTGGCGTTCGTGTTGTCTGCCAGCCGTTCCGTTCTGTCATCATCGTGAGCTAAGACGTATACATCTTCTTTTGCAACACCCATTTTTTGTAACTCTTCTACATCCTTCATGAGCTGTTCGTCGTTTGTATACTCTTTTACAACTGGTTTCATTTCAACATTCCTCCTTCATGATTACTATATTTCTTTCATACCCGTGCACATATGGATGAAACAGATTCCAGAACATTGAGGAGAAAAACAGGAGGAATGGTAGTAGCCATTTATTTTCAGCCCATGGTAAAGTGGTAGGAACAGAACCTATTTTTCAGAAAAGTCAAAATCAAAGAGAAACCGCTGCGCGGAGCAAACAATCATGAAATGCAGCTTTTATCCGTACAAGCAGGAGGTATGTCTAATGCAATACTTTTCACCAGAACAGCAATATAATGCATGGGTTGTGAGTGATTTAGTCAAACAGATTTTTCATCAGCGATCCGGCTGTTCACCAGGAATTCACGAGCTTGCGGTTTTTGCTGAGAAAGATTTTCATATCGATATCGATTTTGTTTTCTCGATTATTATGAATATCGGCGACATTGAATTCGCACGTACTGAAGAAATAAAAAAGAAATTGTCTGGCTATCTCGGGACTCTCCTCCCATATGTCAACGCTGAAATGCTCGAAACCTCTAAAGCCAATGCCAATGCGTTTTTATCCCGCAGACACGGCCATGCTGTATATCATTTATTTGTGTCTGATGATGCTTTCATGAAAAAGCAGTAAAAACGCAGCTTTCTTTACTAAAAAAATATTGACATGATAAGTCATGCTATTATAGTGTTTACATGTGATAATGATTCTCATTACTAAATCTAAAAAAAGGAAGAATGACATGCGCACCTATTCTAACAAGTTGATTGCCATCATGAGTGTTGTATTAATCGCCTGCTTCATTATATCCGGCTGTTCATCCAGCCAGAATAACAGCGGAAGCAGCGAAAGCAAGTCTAAAGATTCTAGAGTGATCCAGCACGAAGAAGGAAAAACGACAGTAAGCGGCACACCTAAACGAGTGGTTGTCCTTGAGCTTTCATTCTTGGATGCTGTATACAATCTCGGCATTACGCCGATGGGCATCGCCGATGACAACAAAAAAGATATGATTAAAAAGCTAGTCGGCAGCTCCATTGATTATACATCTGTAGGCACACGAAGCGAACCAAATCTTGAGGTTATCAGTTCCTTGAAGCCTGATTTAATTATCGCTGACGCTGAGCGCCATAAAAACATTTATAAACAGCTGAAACAGATCGCTCCGACCATAGAGTTAAAGAGTCGGGAAGCAACATATGACGAAACAATCGATAGCTTTACGACCATTGCTAAAGCATTAAATAAAGAAGATGAAGGAAAAGAAAAGCTTACCGAACACAAAAAAGTCATCAACGATCTAAAAGCGGAGCTTCCAAAAGATGAAAACCGCAACATTGTTCTCGGGGTTGCAAGAGCAGATTCCTTCCAGCTTCATACGTCATCATCTTATGACGGAGAAATCTTTAAAATGCTCGGCTTTACACACGCTGTGAAGTCAAAGGAAGCCTATCAAGAGGTCAGCCTCGAGCAAATGAGCAAGATCAATCCGGATATTTTATTCATCTCAGCCAACGAAGGCAAGACAATTGTAGACGAGTGGAAAAAGAACCCGCTCTGGAAAAATCTCAAAGCGGTGAAAAACGGACAAGTCTATGATGCGGACCGTGACACTTGGACAAGATTCAGAGGCATCAAGTCTAGTGAAACAAGCGCCAAGGACGTGCTTAAAAAAGTGTATAATAAGTAGGACAAATGAGAAGCGAGGGGAAATCCTTGCTTCTTCGTTTTTGCAACCAGACGCAATAAGGAAGTGAGACTGTTGTATCATTCAGCCAAACGGCGCTCATCATCAAGACTGATGATATTCATCATTGCACTGATCATTTTGATATTCGGGCTTGGGCTGAATCTTTCAGTAGGAGCCTCAGACATTGGCATCATAGATTCATTGAAATATCTTTTTGTATGGGATGGTTCAAAGGAACAGCTCATTATCTCTACTCTCCGCCTTCCCCGCACATTAATCGGCGTTTTCGTCGGTGCCAGCCTGGCAGTAGCAGGAGCGCTGATGCAGGCCATGACCAGAAACCCTCTGGCTTCACCTCAAATTTTCGGTGTGAATGCGGGTGCATCGCTTTTTGTCGTTGCTTCTCTCGTCATTCTGCCGGCATCGCCCTATTCTTCCGTTGTATTCGCTTTTGCGGGTGCGGCAGCAGGCGGCGCGATTGTGTACATGATTGCCTCATCCGGCGGAATGACACCTGTCAAGCTGGCGTTGTCGGGAATGGCTGTGCATCTGTTCCTCTCCTCCATGACACAGGCCATCATTATTTTAAATGAGTCAGGAGAGGATGTTCTGTACTGGATGACAGGCGCGATTGACGGAAGCAATTGGCAGGACGTCATGACGATCGCTCCGTTTTCTGTCATCGGCATCGGGCTTGCCCTCGTGTTTTCCGGCTCTGTTTCTGTACTTGGTCTCGGAGACGAAACAGCAAAAGGGCTTGGACAAAACATGAACGGCATCCGGATTCTGATCAGCTTTATCATTTTAATTCTATCCGGTGCTTCCGTAGCTGTCGCCGGGCCGATCGGCTTTGTCGGACTGCTCGTTCCACATATTGTCCGCAAACTGATCGGAGAACATTATCAATACGTGCTTCCGTTTTCGGCGCTGTTAGGTGCCATATTGCTGGTGTACGCAGATGTTCTGGCCAGATGGATTGCATTTCCATATGAATCACCGGTCGGCATCGTCACCGCGATTATCGGAACACCGTTCTTCTTATATTTGGCAAGGAAAGGGCGAAATCTGAAATGAAGAAAACAACCAGAAAACAAAAACGCCCCTTGCTGGCGATACTCATATTGGCCGTGATTCTGATCGTTCTGTCCGTCATCAGCATCGGCTTCGGTGCATTATACATTTCACCGGATGCGGTAGTGACGAACTTGTTGGGACTGGATCATTCCTTTGAATTCATCATCCAGCAATACCGCCTTCCACGAATTTTATTAGCGATTTTGGCCGGTGCCGGGCTTGCCGCGGCCGGAGCGATTTTGCAGGGTGTCATCCGCAACCCGCTCGCTTCCCCGGACGTTGTCGGCATTTCAAAAGGATCCGGACTTGCGGCGATGGCTGTCATTCTGATCTTTCCTGAATCGCCGGTGTACGTGCTTCCGTTCTCTGCATTTGCCGGAGCAGCCATTATTGCTGTACTATTATTAATGATAGCCCACAAAAAAAGCATTCAGCCCTCTTCTTTGGCTTTATCAGGCATTGCCTTAGGCGCGGTTTGCCATGCCGGGATGCAGTATATGATGGTCAAGTTTCCGGGTGACGTGAATGCTGCACTCATTTGGCTGACAGGCAGCCTCTGGGGAAGAAACTGGGAAGAAGTCCAGCTGCTTGCGCCATGGCTTTTGATTCTTTTGCCGATCGTCTGCATTCTCATACCGAAGCTGGACCTGATGTCACTCGGTGATGAGCTTGCGCAAGGTCTCGGTGAAAACGCAAACCGGCTGAGATTTATCCTGATTTTCACCGCGGTTGCACTTGCGGGAAGCTGTGTAGCCGTCGTCGGCTCAATCGGTTTTATCGGCTTGCTTGCTCCGCATATCGCCAGACGGCTTACCGGAGAAAAAGCTAAATATTTACTGCCTGCATCGGCATTGATTGGTGCTATTATATTATTAATTGCAGATACGTTAGGGCGCGGCATCATGCCTCCGGTGGAAATTCCGGCCGGAATATTGACAGCCGTGATCGGCGCGCCTTATTTTTTATATTTATTGAAATTCGAAGCGAGGAAACAGTAGGGAGAGGATACCATGGGAAAACTGGCTGCAGACCAGCTCACTCTTTCATATGACAGCACAGTGATTATTGACGGAGTCGATTTAAAGATAGAAGAAGGAAAAATCACTGCGCTCATCGGCGCCAATGGCTGCGGGAAATCAACAATCCTCAAATCGCTAGCCAGGCTGATGGCCCCAAAAAGCGGTACGGTCCTATTGGAAGGAAAAGATATACACCGCCAGCCGTCAAAAGAAGTCGCAAAAAAACTGGCTATTCTTCCTCAATCTCCTCAGGCGCCTGAGGGATTAACGGTAGAGGAACTATGCTATTTCGGCAGACATCCTCACAAAAAGCTGTTATCCAAGCATACCCAAGAGGATCACGACATGGTAGAGTGGGCGCTGGAAGCAACGGGCATGATTGAGCTGAAAGAACGGACACTGGATGCCCTGTCAGGCGGCCAAAGACAAAGAGCATGGATTTCCATGGCGCTTGCACAAGGCACTGATTTGCTTTTGCTCGATGAACCGACCACGTACTTAGACATTTCACACCAGATTGAAGTGCTTGAGCTGCTGAAAAAGCTAAACCGTGATCATGGCCGCACCGTTGTCATGGTACTCCATGATTTAAACCAAGCTGCTCAATATGCCGACTATCTGATCAGTGTGCTGGACGGAAAAATATACAATGCCGGAACACCGGAAGACGTCTTTACCCAGCCGTTTTTCCGTGAAGTCTTCGGCTTGGAATGCTGCATCATGAGAAGCCCGATCGACCAGAAGCCCATGTGCCTGCCGACGGGACTGTGCCCGAGATTTCGGGCGTAATGAAAGGAGAGGAATTTCTCTGGGGGGCTGTCGAGAAACTTGACAGCCTCCATTTTCCCTTAGAATATTTCATTCTCACATTTAATTGATGATAAACTTAAAAAACACGTTATTCTTCTCATCACGAGATATTCTTAACATAAAGTTAAATTTGTTCTTTTTGACCAACTCGTTAAAGTCGTATCTTAGTAAACTTTTGTCAAAGTCTCTAACCTAAAGTCATTAATAAATGGCTTTATTAGTTATGGGCCCATTAATTGATTCTCTAATTTTATATACTGGAATATTCTTTACGCACCTAATTCCCATTTCATTGTGTCGACAGAAAGGAATATCTTTTGCTCTAAAGGAAGGGAACATTAAGCCTGGATGAGAGAAGAATGATCCTCCTTTAAGAACGGCAAATGAGTTAACACTATTAAATGGTACATTCTCAAAAATAGGGTGGAAAGCTCTCTTTGTTTTAAGCTCACTTCTAGTCCACTCCCATGTTCCGCCGATCATACCGCATACTCCATAGGGACTTTCACCATTTTGTTCAAAAATATCACTTGTTAAATGATTTAATTCTTTATCAGCATGAGCTTTTAATAAATTTTCTCTCCAGGACTTTAAAGAAGTAATAGGTTCATTATAAAGACTTCCAGCATATTGAACCTTTGCAGGATCAAATTTATCTCCCCAAGGCCAGATATTACCTTTTTCGCCTCGAGCAGCTTTTTCCCATTGAAACTCGTTTGGCAATTCTTTCCCCTTATATCTTGCGTAAGCAAATGCATCATAAAAATCGATACCTGTAACGGGATGATTATCTAAATACCTATCATCCCAATATGTATTTCTTCTATGTTGTTTATTCTGTGGTTCATTAGGATGACAGAATATATGCCCATTTTCCTCTGTGAACTCGGTAAAGATATCATAATCTTTATTTGTAACAGGATACTTATCAATAAAAAAGGGAGGTAACCATACTTTTTGTCTAGGAACAGCATCTTTCCAATTAAATGTTTTGTCAGGAATTTCATTTTCATTTAAACCGAATTCAAAAAAGCCACCCGGAATTAATATCATCCCATCTTCTTCTGTTTTTTTGAATTCCTCTATTAGACTTTGCGGAATTTTTTCTTCAAAGTCAAAGTTATTAGGAAGGATACCATTTTGATCAAAATAATTTTTTAGCATTACTAGCTCTTCATATTTTTCAACACCGAATATATCTAATAATGTAGATAATACTTTTTGGGCCCCTAGTCCCACAGGTTTTTTAGGGTAGCTTATACTCTCCCGGACATCATCAATGATTGAAGACAAATATGCTAACGATTCTTCAATTTTATGATTTGCACACACATCCATAGCTTGAAAAGAAACTAAATCATCCGGATCCTGGGTTAGATTGATTATAGTTTCTACAGCAGAGAAATAAGGTACCCATTTTTCAACGAAATCAATTAATCTATACCTTATGTAAGTATTCGGGTAAGCAATACACATACCAAACACATTTTCAGCTGCTACAGGGTGTTGAATTTTATTTAGTAGAGTCATAATTCTATTATCGATTAAACTCTTAAAATCATTTTTTTTATTTTCTGGAACAGAAGTAATAAGTTCTTCAACTTCAATTAATATTTCTATATCTTTATTGTAAATTGATTTATGATCTTGCATTAATAGTGTCAATTTACGATAACCTCCCGATTTGTTTGTTGAAATAAGGAATAGCATTTAAATGCTATTCCCTAAGTGTTTACCATTTTTCATTAGTATAAAGAACCGGGCTAACAATCGATTTTCTCCAGTTTTTTCTTAATTTTTTCATGGTATCCCCCCCTTTAATAAGATATGTGGTTCCCCACCCTATTGATAGAATAGTCACAATAACAATAAATAGAATAAAAGTAAATAGTTTACAAGGAAATATTTTCTTTACTTTTGTTATTTTAAGGTGTTTAAATATGTTTAGGCTCGTTACCGAAAAAAGTTATTTCAAGGGAGGATACATATGAGTAAAGGTTATTATTCTATTTTATTTAGCCAGACCACAACAAATTTGGGTTTTTCTCTATATACTATGGTAGTGATTTCGTTTTTGTTTAAAATGACCAATTCAACAACCATCGCCTCTATGGTGACATTAATAAGTATTATTTTTCGTATTTTTGGAAGTGCTATATTACCGTTAATAACAATTCGATTAAAACTGCATCTTACAATAATTATTTCTCAATTGATACAAATGCTGTTGTTAATATGTTTGTTCTATTCTTTATTAAGAACTTACTCTAATCAAACACTCATTTTAGTCTTTATTATTATTAGCTGTATTTCCTTTTTTAATGGATGGTTCTCACCTTTAAAAAGTGCAATTATAGGTGAAATAATCTCTCCTGATAAAAGAGTAAAGGCAAATGGATTATTATCTACAGTGGATCAAACTTTTCAATTTGTAGGCTGGTCTTTAGGTGGTCTCATAATTGCATTTTTAGGTGAGGGATATACCATTACACTTACTATCTCTTTGTTGTTTACATCTCTTATTTCTCTTATATTTTGTCTACCACACGGCCACGCTAATTCTGTCATACGTGAAAAAAATTCTCCTAATAAGAGTATAGTAAGTGGTTGGCGGTATTTATTTAGCCAAAAGAAACTTAGAACAATTATTATTATGGATTTAATTGAGTCATGGGCAGGAATGATTTGGATAGGGTCTGTCTCTTTAGCTTTCGTTAACGAAGTCTTGCATAAAGGTGAATCATGGTGGGGATTTATTAATGGAGCATACTATTTAGGTTCAATGATAGGGGGATTTATAATATATAAACTGTCGGGGAGGTTTCAAGGTAAGTTAATTAATTTTATGTTAATTGGTGCTTTCTCGTATGGAAGTTTAACTTTAATATACGGCTTTATAAATAACCCATACTTAGCACTATTATTGGTTCTCTTTATGGGGCCAGCTTTTATCTTAAGGGATCTAACACAAGAAACATTTATTCAGAACATAACAACCGAGCAAACTCGAATTAATATAATGTCTGCAAGGTCTTCTTTAGTACAGTTCATTTTTATGTTTTCAATTCTGGCTATAGGGGCTATTTCAGATTTCCTTGGGGTTCGTTTAGTTTATGTTTCAGCAGGTATTCTTTTATTGGTGTCCGCAATATATGGCTTTTCACAATTACAATTTAAGAAAAAGGTAAATAAACATATAAGCTTTTAATAAACATCTAAATTTAATTAATATGTGTTCGGTTTACTTTTTCGCGTGTTTTATTAATAAGTTAACATTACTTAATTGACCAAAAGAAAATGGTCGATTACAATCGATTGTCTGTTTCAGAAAAACTCAGCATAAAAGAGAAAAAATTGAGCCAAGCTTTGAAGATGTAAAACAATTGCATAGGCTTTGCTATTGCAGATTGATGGGAAAGCAAAATGTGAACGGCTAAGCTCCCCATCGCAGATGCTTGCAAGAATATGAAGATGAATCCACATACACACTAGCCAACCTTAGCTAGGTGTGCAGAAGCTCTTTTTCTGTTCTCTAATAATGATAAATGACTAAAGAGAACTTTTAAAACAAAAAAAGCTTGTCGAAAGCATAAGTTCCTCTATAACCTTTTTTTGTATGCCGGCTTACCTTTTGTATTTCTTCTCCTGTCCGTGTTACATTGGTGTCAATCAAGTAAGAGGAGGATGAATATGACAAAAACTCAACAGCAGATCCAATTAGCAAGACGTCCGCAAGGGGTTCCCGTTCATGAAGACTTCCGTTTTGAAACGATCCCCGTCCCTGAACCCCAGCAGGGTGAAGTGCTTGTCAAAACGCTTTATGTATCGGTTGACCCTTATATGCGCGGCCGTATGCAGGATACGAAGTCGTATGTTGAACCGTTCGCCTTGGATGAAGCGCTCTCTGGCGGGGTTATCGCTGAAGTCGTGTCAGACGGTGAGCATCTGAAAAAAGGCGATATCGTCATCGGAAACCTAAGCTGGCAGGAATTTTCCGCTGTCAGCGAGTCTGCTTTGCGAAAAATTGATACAAGCCTCGCTCCCGCTTCAGCCTATCTCGGCATTTTGGGAATGACAGGCTTGACGGCATATTTCGGACTGCTGGACATCGGGCGCCCGAAAGAAGGTGAAACCGTGGTCGTCTCCGGAGCTGCGGGAGCCGTCGGTTCAGCGGTCGGACAGATTGCCAAAATCAAAGGCGCGCGAGTCGTCGGCATCGCAGGCTCTGATGAAAAAATTGCGTATTTAAAACAGGAGCTGCAATTTGACGAAGCCATCAATTACAAAACAGCAGACGATATCCAGAAAGCGCTTGAAGACGCTTGTCCTGACGGTATTGATGTGTATTTTGACAATGTCGGCGGGCCGATTTCAGATGCGGTCATGAACCTGCTCAATGAATTTGCCCGCATTCCGGTTTGCGGCGCCATTTCTTCCTATAACGCAGAAGACGAATCAGATGATATGGGCCCTCGTGTCCAATCAAAGCTGATCAAAACGAAGTCACTGATGCAAGGCTTTATCGTTAGCGACTACTCCGATCGTTTTGCTGAGGGTGCTAAACAGCTGGCCGAATGGCTGAAGGATGGAAAGCTCCATTACGAGGAAACCATCACAGAAGGCTTCGAAAACATTCCTGACGCGTTTCTCGGCTTATTTAAAGGCGAAAATAAAGGAAAACAGCTGATCAAGGTCAATGATCCGAGCTGACATGATTAATAAAAACAAGGAGGGCTTTTTGCTCTCCTTGTTTTTGTGTATGGTCAGATCCGAACAATCAAAGTGAGAAAGCCATCTTCATCAGGTTCCGTGTCTTCCAAAGTAAATCCAGCTGCTTGAAAGCAAGCCAAACTGATTTGATTGTCTTCTTCAATGCATGCCATCCATTCCCGTACTCTCATAAAATCTGGATCATTCAGCAGGTCTTTTAATATCTGTTTTCCGTATCCTTGAAGCCGGTACAAAGGATTGACGATCAATCCAATATACGCCCGCTCCTCCTCGAACTCCATAACGACCATGCCTGCCGGCAGCTGACCGTCATATGCCATGATGACAGTATTGTCTTCATCTGTATTCACTCGTGCATACCACACATCTAATGGCAGCATCCCATCCATTCTCCGCCTGGTATCCTCATTTTCAAACCATTTTTCAATAATCTTCAGCTCAGGCTCCTTTACTATGTGAAACCTGTCTATTGAAGCCATCCACTCACCACCGCACGAACATTTTCTATTATTTTACAACAAAAAAAGAAGGGCTTTCCGCCCTCCTTTTTATTTTGTCTTCAATTTTCCGCCTGCATAAACGGCTTCTCTCAGCTCCACGCCAAGCTTCTTCGCCATCTTTTTCAGTTTTGATTCTTCCAGTTTCGTCACGAGGCTCAGTACGTTACCTTCTTTTCCAGCCCGGCCTGTTCGGCCTGATCTGTGAACGTAACCGTCTTCGTCAGGAATATCAGCATGGATCACATATGGCAGGTTTTCAATGTCTAAGCCGCGTGCGGCAATATCAGTCGCTAGTAAGAGCGGGAATTCCCCGTCTTCGAACGCGGCAATAATTTTCGCCCGCTCCATTTTTTTCGCTTCACTGTGTAGAACGCCGAGTTCGACATGGTGATACGCCAGCTTTTCCGCATACACACTCAGGTTGCCGATGTCTCTCACAAATACGAGTGCCTGCATGCCTTGAAGTCTAGACAGCTTTTGCAGCAGCTTCACTTTGTCGCGCTGGTCGCAAATCAGATATTGATGCTTCACTTTCCCAGCTTCCGCCTTGCTTCGATGCACCTTCAACACCTCAGGCTCATGCGCCAATTCACGGAGCACGTCCTCTGTTTCCTTTTTGAGCGTGGCAGAAAAACATAGAAGCTGCCGGTCTCTTAATGTCGTTTTAATGATTTGCTTCATCGTTTCGCGATGCTCCGGCAGGACAAGCTGATCTGTTTCATCAAGCACGATCGTTTTCACTTCATGCATTTTGAGTTTCTTCGCTTTAATCAGCTCAAATACCCTGCCCGGCGTGCCGACAATGATATGCGGATGTTTTTTCAGCTTTTCGACCTGCTTCTTCACATTCGCCCCGCCGATTAAGGAAGCCGCACGCAGCTCTGAGCCTGATTTCCAATCCTGAATTACCTGAAAGATCTGCATCACCAGCTCACGGGATGGCGCTAAAATTACTGCCTGCGGGTGCTTTTGGTCCGGCTTAATCCGCTCCAAGACCGGCAGCGCATACGCCAGCGTCTTGCCTGTGCCTGTCGGCGATTCCGCGATAACATCCCTTCCGTCCATGATCAGCTGAGCCGCTTGTTCCTGAACAGGAGTCGGCTTTTGAAAACCGGAAGCATTCCAATTCTCTTGTATAAATGATTGTGCATTATGTAAAAATGGCCAAGTTTGCGTCATTTTTTTCTCCTCAATTCCTGAAATCTATTCCATAGTATCTCAAAACCTCGCCCGGAACGCAATTTTTCTTTTTCTTTCCTATACCTTTCAACATTCCGATTCCTCCTTTATAATCAAAAGGGTGAATAATACACGCCGATTGTGCGTGTTTGATAAACGATAGAGGTGTAAATATGAGTATTTTATCTGTAAAGGATTTAAGCCACGGCTTTGGTGACCGGGCCATTTTTAATAACGTCTCCTTCCGCCTGCTAAAAGGCGAGCACGTCGGGCTGATCGGCGCAAACGGTGAAGGAAAATCAACCTTCATGAATATTATTACCGGAAAACTTGAGCCTGATGAGGGAAAAGTCGAATGGTCAAAAAATGTCCGTGTCGGCTATCTGGATCAGCATACTGTGCTTGAAAAAGGCAAATCCATTCGTGATGTGCTGAAAGACGCATTCCATTATTTATTTGCGATGGAAGAAGAAATGAACGAGATTTACAACAAAATGGGCGAAGCTGATCCCGACGAGCTCGAAAAGCTTCTTGAAGACGTCGGTGTGATTCAAGACGCGCTGACGAACAATGATTTTTATGTCATTGATTCGAAAGTGGAAGAAATCGCCCGCGGCCTCGGCTTGAGTGATATCGGTTTAGAGCGCGATGTTACTGATCTGAGCGGCGGACAGCGAACCAAGGTTCTTCTCGCCAAACTGCTTCTCGAAAAGCCAGAGATTCTGCTGCTTGATGAGCCGACCAACTATCTTGATGAGCAGCATATTGAATGGCTGAAACGCTATCTGCAGGAATACGAGAACGCGTTCATCTTGATTTCCCATGATATTCCGTTCTTAAACAGTGTCATCAACCTAATTTATCATGTAGAAAATCAAGAGCTGACACGCTACGTCGGTGACTATCATCAGTTTATAGAAGTCTACGAGGTGAAGAAGCAGCAGCTTGAAGCGGCCTACAAAAAGCAGCAGCAGGAAGTCGCGGAGCTGAAGGATTTCGTTGCCCGCAACAAAGCCCGTGTCAGCACGAGAAACATGGCGATGTCCCGCCAAAAGAAACTCGACAAGATGGATATGATCGAGCTGGCGGCAGAAAAACCAAAGCCGGAATTCCACTTCAAGCCGGCGAGAACGTCAGGCAAGCTGATTTTTGAAACGAAGGATCTCGTGATCGGTTACGATTCCCCGCTCTCACGTCCGCTGAACCTCCGTATGGAGCGCGGCCAAAAAATCGCCCTTTACGGAGCAAACGGGATCGGAAAAACAACATTGCTGAAAAGCCTGCTTGGCGAAATCCAGCCGCTCGAAGGCTCCGTTGAACGAGGCGAGCACCTCTTTACCGGCTACTTCGAGCAAGAGGTCAAGGAAACAAACAACAATACGTGTATTGAAGAAGTTTGGAGCGAATTCCCTTCGTATACACAGTATGAAATCCGCGCCGCTCTGGCAAAATGCGGACTGACGACAAAACATATCGAAAGCCGCGTCTCCGTATTAAGCGGGGGAGAAAAAGCGAAAGTCAGATTATGCAAACTGATCAATTCAGAAACCAACCTGCTGGTGCTCGATGAGCCGACAAACCACTTGGATGTCGACGCGAAGGAAGAGCTCAAGCGCGCCCTCAAAGAATACAAAGGCTCCATTCTTCTTATTTCTCACGAGCCTGATTTCTATATGGACATCGCGACAGAAACATGGAACTGCGAGTCTTGGACGACGAAAGTGCTTTAATGTTACGAAAAAACCCGCCTGCTGAAGGGCGGGTTTTTTACTGCCATTTTTTCTGAACGATTCTCAAAAGCTCTCTGTCTTTTAAAATGAGCTGCAATGGCGAGGTGAATTCATCAAGTGTCAGCTCTCTTTTGGCAGACAGCTCAAAGTCTTCCTCATCAGCCCATGCGGTGAACCACTCAACCGAAAAACTGTTTTTCATGACGCTGTGTATGTATTGATAGAGCATTTCTAAGCACTTCTGATCAAGTTCGTCAGGCTTTACCTTATCCATGGCAAACGTCCCCTCTACAGCATGAACCATTACTTGATATGGCAATCGTAAATGAACCGATACATCCTCAGTTTCTTCAAGATCAATACCCGCCGCGTCGATGCCTGACCGAAGCGGATGCCCTTTCCGCGAACACCGTTCTTGCTGACCGAAAAAACCAGTTTCTAAAGGAGTTTTAGCCGTTAAATAGTAAAATTGTGTCATAAGGCTGTCCTTTCCGCACTAATTTTATGATGATACCATTATAACTGATCGTGAATACTGGTATAACTTGATCACATAAAAAAGACACTGCCTCACGAGCAGTGTCTATCGTTATTAATGTCCCGCCTTAATTCCGGCAAGATGCTTACGTCCCATGAGAAGGACAAGCATGCCGACAAAAACGACGATTCCGCCTACTGTATATGGTGTGTTTGCGGTAAAGTGTTCAGAAAGCATTCCCGCAATCCACGGAGCGAGCGCGCCGCCGATGAAGCGGACTGAGCTGTAGGCTGAAGATGCGATTGAACGTTCAACCGGCGCAGAACCCATGACAGCTGTTGTCATGATCGTGTTGACCATACCGAGGACAGCACCGGCGACAACGATACATGTAATAATCAACGTCTGATGCTCTGTCCAGATCCCCATGATGATCAGAATGACCGCAAAGGCGATAAAGAGAACAACCAACGAACGCACTGTACCCAGCGCTTTGTGCACGAGCGGCGCCGTAAAGACTGATGTAATAGCCAGCAGAAGGCCCCAGCCGAAGAAGACATATCCGAGACCGTGCTCATCTAAATCCAGAACGAACGGAGAATAAGCAAGCAAAATAAAAAATCCAAAGTTGTATAAGAACGCCGATACCGCCATTGTCAGAAGGCCTTTATACTTGAGTGCCTTCACCGCATCAAACACACCGACGCGTTTCGCCGGTTTCGGCAGCTTCGGAAGCATGAAAGAAATCGCTATTAATGCAATAAACATCAGGACAGATACCCCGAAGAACGGCGCACGCCATGAAATGCTTCCAAGCTCTCCGCCTGCTAGCGGTCCGACAGAAATCCCGAGTCCGAGCGCCGCCTCATACAAAATAATTGCTTGGGCGCTGCCCCCGACTGATACGCCGACAATAACCGCAAGCGCTGTTGAAATAAACAGAGCATTACCTAGTCCCCAGCCGCCGCGATAGCCGACTAGCTGAGCAATTGAGCTTGAACTGCCGCCAAGCCCCGCAAACACAATAATAAAAATAAGTCCGAGAATTAATGTCCATTTCGCGCCGATACGGCTGGAAATGGCTCCTGAGAAAAACATCATAAATCCTGTTACAAGTAAATAACTTGTAAACAAGAGTGATACTTCACTAGGTGAAGCATGTAATTGTGCGGCAATGGCCGGAAGAATTGGATCGACCAGCCCGATTCCCATAAAGGAAATCACACAGGCAAATGCGACAGCCCATACCGCTTTTGGCTGGCTGAGCAAGCCCGTTTTCTGATTCACTTGTTTTGTCTTATCCATTTGACCTGACCTCCATCTTTATTCCATTAAAAGAAACGCTACAAAAATAGCGTTTAACAAACGTTTCATTCGATTGATTGAATGGCGCGTTCCGCTTTGCCTTTCATGCCTTGCAGGCGTTCTTTAAAGCTTTGGAATGTGCGGATTTTCTCATCAATCAAATTCAGCTGGTGATTCAGGGTTTCCTGAATTTCCTCCAGTTTTTCTTTCCGTTCCTTGGGATCCAGTGACAACAAATACCCCTCTTTGTTTAACTCTAGCTGGCGGCTGGTTTCCATGAAATGCTGAAGCTCCTGAAGGGAAAAACCGAGCACCTCTTTTGTGTTGATGACTTTCTCAAGCTCCTCCATATCATCCTCTGAATAAAGCCTTACACCGCCGTCTGTCCGTTTCGGCGCCGGAATTAAGCCGATTTCTTCATAAAACCGGATGGTCCGCTTTGTCAGCCCGCTTCTTTTGGCTACTTGATCAATCTTCATCCATTCCAAGGTAAATCCCCCTTCGCCGTTTCTGTTATCATTATACACCTTTTGAACCTTAACGTAAACGTTAAGGTAAAAAATCAATAAAATAAGACGAGTGCATCAAACACCCGTCGTTCACTGTCCTGTTTAAGCCAAGCTTCCTATCTCTGACAGAGACTGCTTTTGAAGGCTTTCAGAAAGCAATTGATATGCAATCACTTTATTCTTGTACTGCTTCACGACGTCGATATGGTCGTCATAGCTGTACACAAACAGCTTCACATCTTTTTTTCCTTTTTTCATATCTATCACCAGTGGCGTGCCGCCGTTTTCCGGATGTAAATAACGCTCTTCGTCACCTGGGTATATATAATACTTTTCCAGGAAGACAGCTTCGTTAAATTGGTCAATTACTTTCTGTTTCTCTTCACCTTCGAGACGTTTTCCATTCAGGGAGAGAACAGCATTTTCGTCACTCAACTTGGCGTGCACCGCGAATTTGCTGAGCAGCCATTCCATGACGCCTGTTGGAAGGCAGGTTAATACGATTTTCACCACACTCATGAGGATTAACATCACGATCGTCCATGTCATACTTCATCATCTCCGTTAGTTTCCAAGTGCCGCTGAACATAATTTCAGCATATCATAATCTGGCCGTTTCGTTTTTGTACATTATGTGAAAAAAGCGCGGCCTCCTGCGGGCCGCGCTTTTTTTAGCTTTCCAGCTCTTCTATCATGAGAGACAATTCTGTCCAGCGGTCCATAGCAGTCTCAAGTTCTTCCGCTGTTTTCGCCTGCTCAGCCATCAGCTCTTGGATTTTTCCAAAATCGCTGCCTGCTGCGGCGATGTCAGCTTCGAGCTGCTCATGCTTCTCTTCTAGCTGGGCAATTTTATCTTCGATGCCGTCCCATTCAATCTGATCCTTGTAGGAAAGCTTTTTCCGTTTTTTCTTCGGCTCCGCTTCGGCCGGTTTTGCTACAGCTGCTGGTTTTTCAGCTGTTTTCTTCGCTCTTGTCTCCTCCATATAGTCGCTGTAGGAGCCTTGGAATCGAGAAATGACGCCATTTCCTTCAAACAGAATCAAACGATCGACGACACGGTCAAGGAAGTAGCGGTCATGGGATACGGTGATGACGACGCCAGGGAACTGGTCAATATAATCCTCCAGTACGCTTAATGTTTCAGTATCCAAATCGTTCGTCGGCTCATCGAGAAACAGGACATTCGGCTCCTGCATGAGAACCTGAAGCAAGTATAAACGGCGTTTTTCCCCGCCGGACAGCTTGCGGATATACGTCTGCTGCATCGAACGCGGGAAGAGGAAACGCTCCAGCATTTGTTCAGCTGTAATGATATCGCCATCCGCTGTTTTTACGACCTCCGCCGTTTCTTTTATATATTCAATGACTTTTAACTCGCCATTCATTTCACTGTGATCCTGGGTATAGTAGCCGATTCTGACCGTCTGTCCGATCGTCATATGGCCGCCGTCTGGGGTATGACGGCCGGCAAGGGTGTTTAATAGCGTTGTTTTTCCGATGCCGTTTGGTCCAATAATCCCGATCCGTTCACCCGGTATGACCAATTCATTAAAGCGGTCGACGAGCATGCGGCCGTCGTAAGCGATCATCACGTTCTCCGCTTCAATGACCTGTTTGCCAAGACGGTGGGAGCCAATCGCAAAGTCGAGTGAGCCCGATGACTGAGGGCCTTTCTGCTCCTTAAGCGTCTCCACTCGGTCAATTCTCGCCTTTTGTTTTGTGGAACGGGCTTTCGCTCCCCGTCTGAGCCAAGCCAGTTCGCGGCGCAGCAGGTTTTGCCGCTTCGTTTCCTTTTGCTCAGCCTGCGCTTCCCGTTCCGCTCGTTTTTCTAAAAACACTTCATAGTTGCCTTTATACGTGTAAAGGCTGCCTCGTTCTAACTCATAAATGCGGTTCGTGACACGGTTTAAGAAATACCTGTCGTGCGTCACCAGCATGACGGAGCCGGGATATTGACTTAAATATCCTTCAAGCCACTCAATCGTTTCATTATCCAGATGGTTCGTCGGCTCGTCTAAAATGAGCAGATCAGCTGGCTGAATTAAGTTTTTGGCAATGGCCACCCGTTTTTTCTGGCCGCCTGAGAGCTCGTTGACTGGCTTTGTTACATCGTTGACGCCCAGCTTAGACAATACGGTTTTCGCCAAGGTATTCGCATCCCACGCGTTATTCGCATCCATTTTCGCCTGCGCCGCCAGCAGGTGCTTCTGGCGCTGTTCATTTTCGGAGTCTTTTCCAAGTTCATACAGCGCTTTTTCATATTCACGCAAGGTTTTCATTACAGCCGATTCACCGGAATAGATATGCTCCAGCACAGTTTGCCCCTCAGGCAGCTCCGGGTCTTGATGAAGAAATTCGACATGCACGCTGCCGGATTTCATGATGTCTCCCTCTTCAATAGATTCCAAGCCGGCGATCACTTTCAGCAGCGTTGATTTCCCCGTTCCATTCGGTCCGATTAATCCGATTCTCTCATTCTCTTCAATATGAAAGGAGATATGGTCAAATAATGTTTTATCTCCGTATGTTTTATACAGATTTTCCGCTTTTAATATACTCATGATTCCTATCAATCCTCACGTAAGTTCATGTGTACATTTTAAATCAGCCGCTGGAATAAAACTAGTAAAACGTCAGACAAATTTCATGGAAATGCAGGATAGAAAAAGACCGGGAACATTTGTCCCCGATCTCTTATTCTTCCTCTAGCGCTTTTTCTGCCATTTTCGCAAGATGCTGCGCGCTTCCTGAAATCTCCTGCATCGTGGCGGAAATTTGTTCAACGGCAGCGGCTTGCCCGTCTGTATGCTGATTAATCGACTCAATGGATTCCTCCAGCCCTTTCAGCAGGCTGTGGATTTTTTTCGTGATCTGGTCAATCTGGCCGACATTTTCTTTTGAGTACGTCGCTAGCTTTCTAATCTCATCTGCGACGACAGAGAAGCCTTTTCCGGACTCGCCTGCTCTCGCCGCTTCGATTGCGGCGTTCAAGCCAAGCAGGTTGCTTTGGTCAGAGATGCCTTTCACAGTTACTGAAATATCGGCAATTTCACCGGCGCTTTCACTTACCTTTTTCGCCTGTGAGGAAATGCCTGACATTTGAGTCGAAAACCCGTTGATTGATTCAGAAATATCGGAAATGGCTGCGGCCGTTTGTTCAACGACAGCTGATAAGCTTTCCGCCACATCATGCAGCTTTGACGACTCCTCAAGGCTCGTTCCGAGGCCGACGCCCCCTATCACTCTTCCATTCTCGTCGTGGAGCGGGATGGCACGAGCAATCAATGGGAAGCCGAACAATTCTTTCGGAACCATGCTCGTCTTCTTCTGATTGGTGCGGATGGCATCTGTGATAATATCCCCTTCCTGCAGCGGATCACCGGCTTTTACATTTAGAGAAAAGGTTTTGGCCGGTATATTCACAAGCAGTTTTTCCGTATCGTAAATGCCGATTGTAATATCATCCTGAACCAGGCTGTTTAAATAAGGGGCTACTTTGACAAACGCGTCCAAAAGATCTGCGGTTTCTTTTTCCGTTCTTATGCTCAATTCCATTCACTCCTATCCATTAATAAGGGAAGCTGCGTTTTTCGTGCTGGACCGAGATCCATTTCAGTGTCGTAAATTCTTCAAGGCTCCACTCGCCGTTCAACCGGCCGAGACCGGATTGCTTTTCGCCGCCAAAGGCCACATTCGGTTCATCATTGATTGTTGTGTCATTGACATGGATCATGCCTGTTTCAATGCGCTTCGCAAAAGCCACGCCGCGTTCAAGATTTGACGTATGCACGGCACCGCTCAAGCCAAACGGCGTTTCGTTTGCGATATCCACCGCTTCGTCTTCTGAATCAAACTTCATAAAGGAAACGACAGGTCCGAACAACTCTTCCTTGGCGATGCTCATGAACGGTTTGACGTCTTTTAAGATCGTCGGTTCCACGATCGTCCCGTTAAATCCGCCAAGCTTCACTGGAACAGCACCTTCTTCAATCGCTTTCTCAACAGATTTCATCAGCCCGTCCGTCTGTCTGCTATTGATTAATGGCCCAATAATCGTATCAGGGTCCATTGGATCGCCGACCTTCAGTGATTCCACTTTTGCCTGATACATTTCTAGGAACTTATCATAAATTGATGAGTGAACAAGTACGCGGTTGGCCGACATGCAAATCTGCCCTTGATGGGTAAATCGGCTGAAAACCGCCGCATTGACCGCATATTCGATATCCGCATCCTCAAGTACGATGAAGGCGCTGTTGCCGCCGAGTTCAAGAAGCGGCTTTTTAAAATGCTTCATCGCAAGCTGGCCGATATAGCTGCCGACTTTTGTAGAGCCTGTAAATGAGATGATCCGCGGTATCGGGTGTTCCACAAAGCTGTCTCCAATTTCTGCAATGTCTGTGACAACGACATTCAGCAGCCCCTCTGGGATTCCCGCGTTCTCAAAAATTTTCGCAATCAGAGTGCCGCCGCAAATCGGTGTTTCTTCATGCGGCTTTAAAACGACGCCATTGCCTGCTCCGAGTGCGGGCGCCACTGATTTCATAGATAAAAAGAATGGGAAGTTAAAAGGACTGATGACACCGACAACGCCTGCCGGCACGCGATATAATCTGTTTTCCTTGCCGTCTATCGTTGACGGAAGAATTTTCCCTTCCATGCGGACAGGGAACGTCGCCGCTTCTTTTATGATGTTTTTCACAAGCCCGATTTCAAAGGCCGCTTTAAGCCTTGTTCCGCCAAGCTCTTCCATAATCAGATAAATGATCGCTTCTTCGTTTTCTTCAATATACGTGACGGCTTTTTCTAAAATGGTTCTTTTCTCGAACGGATTGACCGCATCCCATTTTTTCTTTGCCAGCGCCGCTGCCCGGTACGCTTCATCAACATCGTCAGCAGTGGCTTTTTGGAAGGTTGTGAATGTTTTCTGAGTATAAGGATTTTTGTTTTCCAATACATTTGGGCTGCTGCCCTCCTGCCATTTCCCTCCGATAAACTGTTTATTCAACTCTTCATATTGAAACATGGTCAGCATCTCCTTTTAATCCGAAAGTCATAATGTGGGCGAATCTATTGTTTCTATCGGTTCTCCCTGCATAAAATTGAATATCTTATTAGAAAATTACGATCCTATCCTACGACTACGCTTTTCGCTTCTATCATTTAAAGCGGAAAAATATATGATTGACTGTCCTAAATTTCGACAATATAATACAACAAGAACTGTATATAATGATTAGAATATTTTGAATTTTCCAGGAGGAACTTTTGATGAGTTCATTATTCAGAAAAAAACCGCTTGAAACATTGAATGCGCAGAGCAAGTCAAAAAGCCTTGCCCGCACGTTAAGCGCATTTGATTTAACCTTGCTTGGTATCGGTTGTGTGATCGGTACAGGGATTTTTGTCATCACAGGAACAGTGGCCGCAACCGGTGCAGGCCCTGCCCTCATTATATCGTTTATTTTAGCCGGGCTCGCCTGTGCGCTTGCCGCCTTCTGCTATGCTGAGTTTTCGTCTTCGATTCCGATTTCAGGAAGCGTGTACTCATACTCCTTTATGACACTCGGAGAGCTGCTCGCCTTTTTGATCGGATGGGATCTCATGCTTGAATATGTCATTGCACTATCAGCCGTTGCCACCGGCTGGTCTTCATACTTTCAATCACTGCTTGCCGGCTTCAACCTTCATATTCCGGCCGCACTGACAGGAGCACCGGGAAGCACACCGGGCGCCGTGTTTAATCTTCCGGCTGCAGTGATCATTCTCATCATCACTGCGATTGTCAGCAGAGGCGTCAAGGAAAGCACACGTTTTAACAACGTCATCGTCCTGATGAAAATCGGAATCATTTTATTGTTCATCATTGTCGGCCTCGGTTATGTCAAACCGGATAACTGGTCTCCTTTTATGCCGTTCGGAATGAAAGGCGTCATTGTCAGCGCGGCAACTGTGTTCTTCGCGTACCTCGGGTTTGACGCGGTTTCTAACGCTTCAGAGGAAGTGAAAAATCCTCAAAAAAACATGCCAGTCGGCATTATTTCGGCTCTTGCCGTTTGTACCGTTCTATACATCACGGTTTCGCTTGTTTTGACAGGCATGATGCCTTATACGAAATTGAATGTCGGAGATCCGGTGTCCTTTGCGCTGAAATTCGTCGGCCAGGATGCTGTTGCCGGTATTATTTCTGTCGGTGCGATTATCGGGATTACGACGGTTATGCTCGCTTTGCTGTACGCTCAGGTCCGTTTGACATTTGCCATGAGCAGAGACGGCCTTCTCCCTGGATTGTTCGCTAAGGTTCATCCGTCATTTAAAACCCCTTTCAGCAATACATGGCTGACTGGTATCGTTGCGGCCGGAATCGCCGGCTTTATTAACCTCGGAACGCTTGCCCATCTGGTGAACATGGGAACCCTGGCGGCGTTTACGGTCATTTCAATTGCTATTATCGTGTTACGAAAGAAATATCCGGAAATCAAAGCGTCCTTCAGAGTGCCGTTCGTTCCGGTTGTGCCGATGATCAGCGCAGGCATCTGCCTTTGGTTTATGTACAGCCTTCCCGGCGTCACATGGCTTTCCTTTGTGATCTGGATCGCCGTCGGGGCGCTGGTTTATTTCCTGTATTCTAGAAAACACAGCCTATTAAACAAATAATCTCTTATAAGCCGGCGGTGCCTCACCAGCCGGTTTTTTCCTTACAATACCGCACTTTATTATTTGATGTAGAGATACCATCCTTGATTTTAAAGCGGCAGAAGCATTAGCGTTGCGCTTGCTGTTTGAAGATCAGAACATTCCTTTCAAGTCTGCAGCATCAGTTTGATCTGTATGTCGTGACAACCGGCGTGTCTAAGACACAGTACAAGCACCTCCGTGATTCAGGATTATTTCCGTTCTTCAAGAATATTTTCGTTTCTGAAGATACAGGCTTTCAAAAACCGCTGAAGGAATACTTCAATTAAATCTTTGAACGGATTCCAAGATTTTCAGAGACTCACAAGCTTGAAGAGCTGTATCACATTTTGAATATCGAACTTACCGTCAGCTGCTAATCATGCTGGCGGCCTTTGTTTTAGAAGGTCTTTTTTCCTCTTGATAAATTCTTCACCTTATGAATAATATGGTGGTATGCTTTGGCTAGATATGTAAGGAGGAGACTCACTTGGCTATCGCCACCCCGCTAAAAGAAAAAACAGTTCAAAAACCCGGTACCACAGTGTATCCAATTTTGATCATCATCGGAATCTGCCACATGCTCAACGATTCGCTGCAAGCCGTGATTCCGGCCATGTTCCCTATTTTGGAACGCTCCATGAGCTTGACATTTACACAGCTCGGCGTCATCGCTTTCACATTAAACATGGTGTCATCTGTGATGCAGCCTGTCGTCGGCTGGTATACCGATAAACGGCCGCGACCGTACGCATTGCCAATCGGTTTGACTGCCAGCATGCTCGGCATTTTGGGCCTTGCCTTCGCCCCTTCATTCATAACGATCTTATGCTGTGTGTTTTTCATCGGATTAGGCTCCGCCATTTTCCATCCGGAAGGCTCCCGTGTGGCGTATATGGCCGCCGGCACAAAACGCGGGCTCGCCCAGTCGATCTATCAGGTGGGGGGAAACTCAGGTCAGGCGATGGCGCCTCTGATTACCGCGCTAATTCTTGTGCCGCTCGGACAATTCGGCGCCGTTTGGTTTACGCTTGTCGCCGCGCTCGCCGTTATGTTTCTGCTGTATATTGCCAAATGGTACGCCGCACGTCTCGGAACCCTTGCCCAGAAGTCAGGCAAACAAAAGAAAACGGCTGAAAACACGGCCATCACCAAGTCTGTTGTATCTGCTCTTATCATTATTATCTTTCTCATTTTTGCACGTTCTTGGTATACAAGTGCGATCGGCAATTTTTACACGTTTTACGCGATGGATACATATCACGTAAGCATTCAGCAGGCACAAAGCTATATTTTTGTCTTCTTGCTGTTCGGCGCTGTCGGCACGTTTCTCGGCGGCCCGCTTGCAGATCGTTTCGGAAAACGCTTCGTGATCCTCGGTTCGCTGCTCTGCTCAGCGCCGCTGGCGATTTTGCTTCCATTTGCCGGCCCGGTGCTCGCCTATGGCGTGCTTGCCTTGATCGGCTTGGTTCTGATGTCGAGCTTTTCCGTAACGGTTGTCTACGCACAGGAGCTTGTTCCTGGAAAAATCGGCACAATGTCCGGTTTGACCGTCGGACTCGCCTTCGGGATGGGCGCGATCGGCGCGGTGGCGCTGGGCGCTCTGATTGACGCCGCGGGACTGACCCCGACGATGATTGCCATTGCCTTTCTCCCTGTCCTCGGCATCCTAGCCTTCCTATTGCCGAGCGATCAGAAGCTGAGAGAATGGCATAGCTGAAAAACCCCTGCCATCCGGCAGGGGTTTCTTAATCCAGCTGTATAAAATGAGTGTCAGGCACTGCGTGCTTCGGGATAAAACCGTCGGCAAAGTCCGGAAACGCTGACTGAATTTCATCAATCCATTTTTTCAGGCTTAATACATACGGCATATATATCATTTCAACTGTCGCTTCATCTTCAATTCGGTAATACCAGCAAAGATTAAACTCTTTTTCCGTAACGAGTGTCAACCCGGAGAAATGATAGAATATCAGCGGCGTTTCATCTATATACACGCGGCCTTCCTTTTGCCCGACCTTATAATTTTCGATATTCCAAAGCGCTGTATTGGCTCCGATTGATTTGACTACATGCACGCCCTTATACTGCGCCGGCCATTTCTCCACATATCTTTGATCTCCGTACGTCTTTCGTTCCGTATCCATTTCTACCGTACAAAATGCAATGCACTCCTGTCTCCACTGCCACACCGCTTCATAGGCTTCCTTCGTATTTCCGGCACCGACAAAGCCTGTGTTATAGCGGCCGGTCCGTTCATAGTAGGACATGAACCGCGGCGAGTTGCAGTGATCGGTCAGATACAGAGAAGCTTTTGGGTTTTCCGCAAAAATACGTGCCGGATCAGAAAAGAAAAACAAATCAGTATCCATATGAGCAAAGTATTCAGCTTCATCCCACTTGCTCATGACATGGAATAAAAAGGCCGGCTTCAATGTCCAGCAATATTCATGAAACGTTCGATTGCTTTTCGCTTGCAGCAGCTCCGGGTCTTCCATTTCATGCAGCTGTACAAATGTTACATGTTCCCACGGAACGTGCTGGAGCAATTCATACGCCTTCTGATCCACGCAAAGCACAAACAAATGAAAATCATCGCAATGCTCATGGAGAGAATGAATCATGGGCATGAGCTTAAAGATATGCGTCCTTGACACTATCGTTGAAAAATGAAATGTACTCACCATACCACATCCAATTATCTAAGATCTACGTGCAGCAAATCGTTGACAAGCGCATACAATGCGTTGGCAAAATCGTTCACGCCAAGCTTTTCCTTCGCTTTTGGGAGAAGCTTGCGAACCGTTTGTAAATCAAAGCTTTTCGCCGTCACCCTTGGGGCTTTCTTTTGCCAATCCGGGTCAATGTTGCGCTCTTTGACAACATGAAGCAGCTCAAGAAATAGATTCAACAGCATGTCGTATTTCTGAGCTTCCAGTAGTTTATGAATATCAGCCATCAATCTGTTCGTCATGTCAGGAGGAAACGGCCCGTTAAAAGCGAGATGAACGTCTAAGGAGCGGATATTGTTGTATTTATCGCACATATAAGCAATATTTGCCCGAATATCGTCTACAGATTTACAATTGCTTGGGTGCTCCTGATGAACACTGACAATGTCGCGATGCAGCCTGAACGTCAGTCCGGCCTGATGAAGCCTGATCCCGAGGTCATAATCCTCAAACCCGTATCGTACAATGCCTTCATCAAATAAGCCGAGGTCAACCACATGCATGCGTTTAACAGAGGAATTATTCGTGATAAAAAAGCGCCATGGCATATGATAGCCTTTCAAGTCATCGCCATACTCATCTAAAATCTGCTTGAGTACGTCAATAAAATCGATATCGAGGTCAAAGCTTTTATCCAGGAAGCTTTCGTTTTCGATGTCCGCTTCCTTCAGCAGCTTTTGTTTGTCTTTTTTCGGTATTTCATCTACGAGCTTTGCGAGCTGTTCCTTATGTTCATCTTCAAAGCCTTCATAATAAAAACTGTAGATCCGTTTCCAAAACAAACCGCACACGACAAGATTTTCTTCGTTTTCATGGGCTTTAATATGCTTTGCCACAAGGTCTTTTGCCGCAAGCATATCGCTGTCGTGAAAAATGAGGATATCTCCTCTGGCATGGCGAAGCGCCTGATTTCGTCCGTGTGCGATGCCCCTGTTTTCTTTAATCCGTGTAAAGATCAGCGGAAAATCCGCTTGAAACGACTCAAGCATTGAGAGCGTCCCGTCCTCAGACCCATTGTCCGCTACAATGACTTCAAACTCTTTATCGCACTCCTGCTGGTTTAATGACAGAAGGCTGTTATACAGTCGCTCCTTTGAATTATATGCAGGAATAATAACGCTTGCCTTCACTTCATTTTCACTTCCTGTATTTAAACATTTATTTGTTGTCATCTTTTGAAGCAAAACCGTTAAATTCAGGGTCTAACGTTTTGATGTGCTGAATGATATGCGGCAGCGTCTCTTGGTACAGGTCATGAATAAACGGCAGATCTGTGCGAGTTGTTTCGTGAATCTGTTTGATTTGATTAATGCTGATGATTCGGTATCCGCTGAAATGGTAAAAGATCAGCGGGCTGCCATCCTCCAGCACAATACGGCCATCCTTCCAGGAAAACGTATGCTGTCCGTAGTTCCAGTGGCCGATGTTTACACCGGGTGTCGTAATGTCACACACATTCGGAAACAGCTCAGACATATAATCCAAATAGCCCTGATCACCGAATTTCCCTTCACCCGGGGCATTTTTGCATTCCTCAAGACAGCGTTCCTTCCACCACTCCAAGCAATCCGTCCCGGCTTTATCATGCTTGAAGCTGATAAAGCCTGAGTTATATCTGCCTAAAAGACGCTGCAGCATGTCAATCTGCTCTTTCTCAAAAGAAGGGATTACAATATCCCCCCGCGAAAGCAGCACCGAGCAGTCCGGCTGGTTTTCAAAAATCGGCGACGGATCGGCATAGAAAAATAAATCCCCATCAATATACGTCACACGATTCAGCTCTGGCATCTTGTTCAGCACAGCTTGGAGAAAGATCGGCTTCATCGTCCAGCAATACTCGCTTTGATCTCTAGTTTCCTTCAGCTGCAGAAGCATTTCATTCTCGAGCGCTGACACCGGCACAAGATTCAACTGCTTCATCTTCAGTTTCTGTAAGACGCGGTGCGTATCTTCATCCATGCATAGCGTAAAAATGGGACTGTCTTGGTCAACTTGCTCTAAAGACTTAAATAAGGCGACTGCCTGATATAATCTCCCTTTTGATAAAACGGTGCAATACGCGCTGGCCACAGTCATGTTCACCTCGTTTCACATTACTTTTTGAAGAATTCCGTATACCACTCAATCGTTTTTTTAAGTCCTTCATCAATGGTGTAGGCCGGTGACCAATTCAGCAGCTTTCTTGCTTTTTCCGCGGATAAATATTGATGTTTGATCTCATTGCTTCCCTGGTTCAGCACCTTCGGCTTCAGATCACTGTTCATTTTCTTCAAGATTTTTTCTACCAGTTCAAGTACAGTCAGCTGGATCTCATTGCTGAAATTAAAGGCCTCTCCGGCAAGATGGTTTTCTTCCATTTTTTCTGCCAGTAGCAAATAAGCCTGAACGGCATCTTCAATATAGAAGTAGTCGCGGACAAATGTCCCGTCGCTGCGGATTTCCGGCGCTTTCCCGTTCAGCACAAGCTGAATCGTCTGCGGAATGATGCGATTGAAATTCAAATCCCCGCCGCCGTACAGGTTACCGCAGCGCGTGATGCAGACCGGGAGTCCGTACGTGTGAAAATATGTGTGACTGATGAGATCTGCGCAGCTTTTTGAGACGTCGTACGGATGCTTGCCCTGCAGCGGCATATTTTCATCGTACGGAAGGTTTTCTTGATCGCCGTAAGCTTTATCACTTGAAGCGACAATCACCCGCTTGATTAACGGATGCTTCCGGCAGGCTTCGAGAATATTCCATGTGCCGAGGATATTCGCTTCAAAGGTAGAAATCGGATTGCGGTTCGCCACGCCAACAATCGCTTGTGCGGCAAGGTGAAAGACTGTATCAATTTCATACTCCCCAAGCGCGCGTTCAATCACAGGCAAGTCTTCGAGAGAGCCCTGTACGATGTTCATTTTCTTGATATGTTCTCCCTGATAAAGGTTAGATTGAGGCACATGATCCCTGACAAGCCCTGTAACGTTTGCTCCCTGTTCGATCAGCTCTTTCACCAAATAGCTTCCTAAAAGACCTGTACACCCCGTGACAAATACGTTTTTGTTTTCCCAGAAACTCAAATCAGTTCACCATACCTTCCATACTTGTTGTCCTTGATCCCACATTTTGTTGACTTCTAAGAGATCTTTATACGTATCGATGGCCGTCCAAAACCCGTAATGGCGGTACACGGCAAGCTCTCCGTCTTTGGCAAGGTTCTTCAGCGGTTCATCTTCGAACATCATGTTCTCGTCCTTTGGCAAATAATCGAAAACCTTTGGACTGAGAACGAAAAATCCGCCATTGATGATTCCGTCACTCGATGTTTTCTCAGAAAATGTTTTCGCCATGCCGTCCTCAACCGTCAAGGTGCCGAACTGTGAGACTTTGTCAATGCCGGTGACAGTCGCGGCAGCCCCTTTTGCCCTATGATAGCTAATGAGATGGAAAAGATTAATATTGGCCAGTCCGTCCCCATAGGTAAGCAGAAATGTTTCATCACCGATATAGTCTTTTGCCTGCATGATTCTTCCGGCTGTCAGTGTGTCTTCTCCTGTTTCCAAAAACGTAATTTTCCACGTTTCAGGCTGCCCCAGCATCTGCACCTCTCCTGTAGAGCTGTCGAGTGTCAGGCTGTTGTGCTTCCATTCATAGTCGAGAAAGTATTCTTTAATTTTTTCTCCTTTATAGCCCAAAAGCAGAATAAACTCGTTTACTCCGTAATACTGATAGATTTTCATAATATGCCATAGAATCGGTTTGCCGCCTATCATGGCGAGCGGTTTAGGAATGTCATGCGTGACTTCACTCATTCTCGTTCCTTTTCCGCCGCAGAGAATGACCGCTTTCATCTCTACCCCTCATCTCTATGAATATTGAGTTCGAAACCTGGTACAGCTTTACAATCTATCAATGCGTTTAAACCGATAATTTGTCCACTTCAATACTGGTTTCAAAATCTACTGTAATGATATGAGAGAAAGCCGGCCTTGGTGACCAAATGGAATCTTTTTTTTCAAGTTGGTTATGCAGCCTCAAAAAAAGAGCCTTGAGCGAAGGCAATGCGCCCGCTCAAGGCTCTATCTCGTCTTATTTAATTTCTTTTTCCTTGCCGTAATGATAGTCAGACGGATCAACGGCTTTAAAATCGCTGAGTTTATGGAACCTCAGCAAGTCTTTATACAGGACACTGTCTGAGAGACTCAGCTGCTGATTGACTCTTGTTTTCAGATTCTTCGTTTCTTCATTCGCTTTCAGTTTTTCACCAGTCTTCGTATCGTAAATGACATTGTCGACAGATGTGTACTTCGGCGTCACGAAGTCTCCGTTTCTGAACGCCACTGTATCGTCGTGTTCTTTGGAGAATAAATCAGTACCAAAGTTGATATATTTCTGAGAATCAATTCCTTGTAAGTGCAGAAGTGTCGGCATGACATCAATTTCGCCGCCATACGTATGGTTCACTCCGCCTTTTTTGCCAGGAACGCGGATCATCAGCGGCACACGCTGGTTTTGCGCGTTTTGATAATCTGTGATCTCTTTTCCAAGGATTTCTTTCATCGCACGGTTATGATTTTCAGAAATACCGTTATGGTCACCGTAAATCACGATGACTGAGTCGTCATACAGACCGGCTTCCTTCAGCTCCTTGAAGAATTGCTCAACCGCTTCGTCAAGATAACGTGCTGTCTGGAAGTAATTATCAACTGTTTTATCACCGGTTGTCGCTTTCTTAATGGACGCATCTTCTTCATCCAGGTTAAATGGATAATGGTTTGTCAACGTAATTAAATGGGCGTAAAACGGCTGTTTAAGAGATTCAAGTTTTGGAATCGATTCAGTAAAGAACGGCTTATCCTTTAGTCCCATATTCACGATGTTTTCATCTGACATATCATAACTGCTTGCGTCGAAGAACTTGTCATATCCAATATGTTTGTAAATCTGGTCACGGTTCCAGAACGATTTGTAGTCACCATGCAGGACGGCGCTTGTATAGCCTTCCTTTTGATCCAAAATTGCAGGAAGTGACTGATATGTGTTTTCGCCTTTCGTCACAAATGCGGAGCCTTCAGGAAGCCCGAAGATGGAATTATCCATTGTCAGCTCGGCATCAGATGTTTTCCCCTGGCCTGTCTGATGGAAAAAGTTATCAAAATACGTCACATCTTCCCCGCCGTGTGCAAGTTTATTCAAGAACGGCGTGACCTCTTCACCGTTCAGCTTGTAGTCAATCAAGAATGACTGGAAGCTTTCCAGGTGAATCTTAATGATGTTTTTGCCTTTGGCAGAGCCGAAGTACTCGGCATTCGGTTTCGCATAATGAGACGTCGTATAATTCTCGACGCTTGTTAAATCATCGCTGCTCGCGTAAGCTCTTTGCGTTTCCGTTTGAGCCGTCTGAACACCGTCATAAATGGTGTAATTGTACAGACCTAAATATTTCACAATATAATTGCGGTCAAACGTTCGTGTCAGCAGCTGCGGACGGTCTTTTTCCGCATAGTGCAGGTTGATGAAAAACAGTGCGACTCCGGAAAGGATCACTAAAGATGCAAAGCGTTTTTTCATTTTGTATTGTTTCAATTCAGGTCTCCAGATCAATACCGCAATCAAAATCATGATATCTAAGAAATAGAAAATATCATGAGCAGCCATGATACTGAAAATCCCGTCTCCCATGTTTCCGACATTTCCGGTTTGTTTAATGTTCGGGAATGTCAAGAAATCGTCAAAGAAACGATAGAATAAAATATTTGCATATAACACAAATGTCATTACGAAATCGATAATCAGCATGATTATGGCTGATTTACGCCCTTTCGCAAGCAAAGCCAGTCCTAAAAAGAAAACTGCGCTTGAGAACGGGTTAAATACCAGGAGGATCTCCTGGGTTGTGCCTTTTACCCCAAGATTAAACTCAGTCTTGTAGGATAAATACGTTTTTGCCCAAAACAGTATAACAGCCAGCACAAAAAAGCTAAGTTTGTAAGAAAAAAGTTTCTTCATGGCAACCTCTACTTTCTTAAACACTTTAAGTCTTCACTCATATTTACCTGCTCTTTATCCTGCCTTCCAATTCCTTTTCTTCAAATAAATTAAGGCATCACACAACAAAAAAATACACCGCGTAAGCCGGAATATCTATGTTTTTGCACCATACCAATTTTATTGCAACCATTCGACCAAACACTGGACGGAAGAAACCTTCATTTCGTTTCACATTTTTTTCGGAAATAAAAAAGGAGTTCTTTGGTCATGTGTGCCTTTGAAAAAAAGAAATAGATACCGAGTATAAGAATAACATAAACTAGCAAAAACGAGAAATAGGTTTTACAAAAGCCCGCCCTCTGGCAGACTGTGGCTATTGTATGCACGAATGTTTAGCGCGATCACAATTTTTTTAAAAGGGCAAAAAAGACTGGATCTTTCCAGTCTTTAAATCCCCGACCAAACATCTTTTGTATATATACCGGTATCCTGCAGATGTTTCAGCCAGTTTTGTGCTTCTTCACCGGTGGCCAATTTGAGCAGCGACAGTGTCTGTTTGTCTTTATCAATGAAAGGCAGATTGACTACATTCCCCTTTCCTGGTCATGATTATTCCATTCCTCTGATTGACGTACGAACATCGTTTTTTCTATACTTGAGAAGCTGTACAATACGCGAATAAGGTGAGTTCATATATGGATTTTGAAATTCGGTTTTTATCCTTTTATGTCATACAGGTGGAAGGCAAGGACGAGCAGGCAAACAAGCAATTCAAGCACTTCCAGACCCTTGATACAGAGGAATTTGAAGAAAGCGAGCTGAAGGACTTTCTTGACGGAGAGCTGAAAAAAATCGTCAAACGAAAAGCCGACCGCCATCCGCAGTCCGAGCAGGTGCCGACGAAGATTGGCCATTTTATCGCAGAGCCCGGCCACGAGCTCGATTCCAATCCAAACTACAACATGTTCAACCGGGCGCGCCTGGCGGAAACAAAAGAAGACTTTAACGAGCTGAGCGAGCAATTCGTACGCACGTACCTCGACACGAGCGCAGTCCGCGGCGGCGTGTTCCTCGTCGCTTCAGCCGTGCCGAGAAAATACTTCGACGAGTCATTTGTCTTCATTATGAAATGTGACTTTGAGCCGAAGGTCGCCCGCATCGCAGACACCTCTTCTCTCATTAAAAAAGTCGAAATGGCGATCACGACAAAAAACATGAAAAGCATCCAATACCCGTACATGCCGGAGGAAGGAATGATCGAGGAAGGCGAGCTGAAAATCCACCAGGCCTCGCACGCCCGCTATTTCGAGGACTTTCTGAAATTCGTCGAATACGGCGAATCGATGCCGGAAATCATGAAAAACCAGGTCATGAACATGGTGCAGGAGCACGTCTACGAGACATTTGAAGACAACAGTGAAGAGCTCAAGCAATTTGAACAAGACATCGAAATTTGGGAAGCGAGCGAAAAACGGGAAATCCAAGAGCGTCTCGACACCCATCAAGTAATCGAAGCCTCCGCCCAAATCATCGAGCACACGCCGGAAGCCGAGCTGAAAATGAAAGTCGGAGAAACCGAGATTAAGGGATTGCTAGCGGATTTTGGCGAATCGATTCATCTCGCAAAAGTGAACGGGCGCTATGTCGCGCTGATTGAAGCGGAGACGATTTCGTTTGAGAAGGGCAGTTCTCCGGTGGAGTTTTATAAGCCTGAGGGACTGCATGAGGTGATTGAGCGGATACGGAATAAAACAGAGCAAGAATAAAAAAGTCCAGAAATCACTTTCTGGACTTTTCCTATTTAATATTCCTCTCTCAACACCGCATAGCACTCGCCAATCAGCTCTTCCGCTCCTGGCTCTCCTTTCAGCCCGCGGCGGACGATTTCTGAGGAGAGGTTCTGGACTTTGAGCGCTCTTGGGGCTCTTCTATTGTAGTACGCCTGAAACGCTGTTTCGTGGCCGGCGTGGTTTTTGAGTTCTTCAGCGAGGACGATGGCATCCTCGATGGCCATTGCCGCTCCTTGTGCCAAGGTCGGCGCTCCGGCATGGGCGGCGTCTCCTCCGATGACGACGCGGCCTTTGTACCATGGCTCCTGTACTGCGACCTGCTCCAGTTTGTTAAACATGACAGGATGCTCTTTCGACATGTGCTTGGTGACAAAATCCAGCCCCGAAAAGCTAGAGAGAATCTCTTTTACTCTTTCAAACCGGGTCTCTTCCTCATCCCAGTAATCGCTCGTGCAAGGCTGGAGGACGAAAACATAGCCGGCGTGTTCTGCCAATGGCACGACGCCAATTTGTGTGTTTCCGCTTCTATACATTAATGTTGCGTCCTCAAATGTATAATCAGATAGCTCGATATAAAAGCGCCACGCCCCCATGCCGAGAAACTCTTTTTCTATATCTTTTTGCAGCATGGCATCCCGCACAAGGGAGTGAATGCCGTCAAAGCCCGCCAGAATGTCAGCCTGCATCCTTTCTCCGTCTTCACAAAGGGCAGTGACTGATTCAGCCGTTTCTTCATAGGCGACAACCTTTTTCCCCCACTTGATGTGTACACCCGCAGCCTCGGCATGCTTCATGAGAATGTCATTTAACGTTTTTCGCAGGATATTATTGCGTCCCGGAAATGTGTCATCTAAAAAGGATTCACTGACTTGAAACAGCAAATTCCCCTGTTCATCAAATGTTTTAAACCATTCTGTTTGAAAGCCATGCTTACAGCACTCTTCGAATACGCCCAATTCTTTCAAGACAGCCAGTGCGTTTTGCGGCTGAAGAATTCCTGCACCTGTTTTGCGGTTTTCTGAAGCCGCTTCACACAAGGTGACAGAAAACCCCGCCTTACTGAGAGAAATGGCCGCTGACAAACCGCCGATACCGCCTCCTGCTACTAAAATATGTTTCATATGAATAACCACCTTTTCAGTTCTGCATGTAGTTAGGCACCTAACTATATTACCTTACTATGTCTCGCAAAAAGCTGTCAATCATCTCCAAGCTAAGTTGCGTTATGGTGTTTCGCTCCTTTATAATCGTGTCAAAACGAATGTACGGGAGCTTATTAAGATGGAATTAAAACATTTACCGAAATATAAGCATATAACAGAGCACGCCGAGACGTATGCCAATATAGACGCCGGCTCTCTTGAATTGTTTTTATCTCTTTTTGATATCTCGAAAAAAATGAATCATGTGATGGAGCATTACTTCGCAGGCCGCGGACTTTCAGAAGGAAAATTCAAAATCCTGATGCTGCTCTTTGATGCCAAGGATCATAGGTTAAGTCCGACAGAGCTTGCAAAGCAGTCAAACGTCACGAAAGCAACGATTACAGGACTGCTGGACGGGCTGGCGAGGGACGGTTTTATCAGCCGCAAGCATCACACAGAGGATAAACGAAAAATTAGCATTGAACTGACAAAGGAAGGAAAAGAACGGCTGGAGCAATTTCTGCCCGGCCATTTCAGCAAAATCTGCGCAGTAATGGAAAACTACAGCGACGAGGAAAAAGACATGTTCGTGAAGATGCTTGGTGATCTTTTTGAAAAGCTAAGTGTGTTTAAAGACTAAAAAACTTTAAATGCGCAGGCTCCACACCTGACAAAATGACAGTCGCACAACTCCACCTGCCTTTTTAATGTATGGCAAAAAAGCGCCCATCCATGAAGTGCACCCCAAATTTTAGACACAGTCTAAAATTTGGAGGTGCTTTTTCTTTTGGGTA